>NZ_JBIWFQ010000029.1:0-79824 GCF_044763105.1 Lysinibacillus sp. NPDC096212
ATCTTATTAAATTTAAAGTATAAAGAAATCGGGGTTCATCTGGGTTAACGTGCTGAAAGATTTGTACACCCCAACATTTGACTTAGAACCTTTTTAACAAGGCGCTAATTTCCTCATGGACAAAATAAAATTCATCATCATCCCAATAATCAATACTGTCTTGTCGACATTTTTCAAGCTGCGCTCTAGTTTCAAACGCAATATCACCGATAAAAATTTTGCCTGCAGGCGTAAGTTGCTGCAATAATGCTGTAATGTATTGCACCTTCATTTCATCGGTAAAATGATGCAGCGCATAGGTGCTAATAATGGCATCATATTTTTGATGAAGAAACTCTACTGGCAGCCCTTTTGACAAATCCCACTCCATTAAGTTTGCATCAGGCATTTTTTCTTTGGCGATTTCGATCATTTTCGAGGAAAAATCGAGTCCATTGATAAAATGGCCATTGTCATAAAGTTTTGCCGTTAACACCCCTGTGCCAAATCCAATGTCTAATACAGTTGATTTTGGAATGGACATGACCTCGTTAAATATCGTATTTAATACTGCTTTATATCCCGCAAATGGATACTGATTGCTTTCTTCACTTAGCTGAACCGTTTTATCGTAACCATCAGCCCATAAATCAAATCCTTGTTGATTTAGTAGCATAATCGTCCTCCTATGTTTTCCATCGATTACTAGTCTGATAAATGAATAATCATAGCCCTCGTTTATAAATTGATATGTGTATTAAAAAATTCGAATATTTTCTCATACACGTAAATTTCATTCGCCTTTTTCGTGAATCCATGTCCCTCATCCTCTAGCACAATATATTCCACTTCTCGCCCCTTGTCCTTTAAAGCAGCAACGATTTGGTCAGATTCCTTTTGCACAACACGTGGATCGTTCGCCCCTTGAATGACTAACATAGGTTTCGTCATACCATCTAAATACGTAATTGGTGAATCGACTGTTAATCTTTCTTTATCCTTCTCTGGATCTCCTATCCATTGCTTCATATATGGCGCCCAAAAATCCGGAACAGACTCAATAAATGAAAACAAATTACTTGGACCAAAAATATCGACAACTGCTTTAAAGTAATCTGCATGGCGACCATGTAATAACAGTGCCATATAGCCACCATAGCTACCACCTGAAAGCAGCATTTTATCACGATCCGCATAGCCCTTCTCAATAAGCCAATCAACCCCAGTAATATTATCAAGACGTGGACCATGACCCCAATCGCCCTCAACCATTTTCATAAAGTCTAGACCGTAGTTCGATGAGCCTCTAAAGTTTGGTGCAAAAATAGTGTATCCCTGGGTCACAAGGAATTGGAACATCGGTCGAAATGATTTGCGTTCAATTGATTGCGGACCACCGTGTGGCCATAAAATAACATGGCCATTCGAATTTTCTTCCTTCGCCTTGAACAAGAGTGCCTCAATTTCCAAACCATCAAACGATGGATAACGTAGCACTTCGGGTTCCACCAAATCCTCGTCCCGAACACCCGGTACTCTATAGTGAGTTAACTCCAACCACGAGCTTCCCATTTCCTTTGAAACAAAAATATTATTTGGCTTCGTAGCCGATTTTCCAAGCAAATATAAATGTCCGCTTGGCATAATAACCATTTTCTCAATAATATCAACAGGTGTTTCTAGTTTTTCATTTTTCCCATCTGCCACTGTATAACGATAAAGCCGATCCTCTACACCATAGGAACCAACTAAATAAAGTGCATGCTCTTCTTTCGAATAATGAATACTTGTAAAGTTTTCTTTTACTAATTGAAGCAACTTTATAAATTGTTTCGACTGAATATCAAATTTTGCTAAGTAGCTAAAATCTTCATCGTAATCTGTTAAAAAATAAATTTCCATTTCAGAAGTATACACAACATCGGAAACTGTATGTTGCTTATCCGTTAATGGCGTGAGCAATATTTCCTCACCATCAATTTGTACATATGCTAAGGAATGCGTATTACCAAACTGTTTAATATAAACAAATGATTTTTCCTCTGGGCTAACTGTAGCGATAAAAGTAGGTGCATTACTACCCTCAATAAGTAACTTTTCCTCTTCACTCTCAATGTCATAAACTAAACTATTTAAATACGTCGAATTTCCAGCTGTAGTTGAGTAATAAAGATGTCTACCATCCTCAGTCAAATGTGCGTAGAAATGACGCTCTCCCTCTTTATAGCGAATTGGTACTAGGCTTCCTCCCTCAGGTGAGATTGCGTAAATTTGACTATTTTCATCGCCATCTTTATCAAATCCTGCTAAAAGGAATTCACCTGTTTTCGAATATTTAATAAAATTCGAAGTTTGATTATTAAAAGTCATTTGATAAGGAAATTTTTTCTCTAAATCCATTCCCCATAGATTAAAATATCCATTAAAATTCGTACTTAGTACCATCTGCTTTTCATCAGGACTAATCGCAAAATCACTTACCGTTAAATTTTGCAAAAAATGCTTTGTGTTCATCTTTTCAAACTGAATCATAGACGTTCCTCTTTTCTTAAAAATTTTCTCTGGTAACAGTACTTTTAAAAAAGGGTTCCATCCCTTTTCCTGTGATAACGTCTTCAAGGCCAAATCGGCTTATCAGATGCCCCCAGGAAGCTTTGCTCTGCGCGAAAGCGAAGCGTCAGCGACAATTGTTTTATCTGCGCGAAAGCGAAGCGTCAGCGACAATTGTTTTATCTGCGCGAAAGCGAAGCGTCAGCGACAAAGCACCCCGTCGAAATGGAAACCAACCCCATGTCATGATGAAAATCCTAATAAATACAATTATACCATTTATTTTAATATAAAAATCTGAATATTGTAACTTTATTTATTTCCTAATAAATGTTATGATAAAGATAGTTTTCTTTTCAAGGAGGAATCGAAATGGACGCATTCTTTTGTAATGCTTGCTCTAGACCAAACACTTTACAGGTCAAAGAGGTCTAGAAAAGTTAACGCAAATAACATAATTGAATGATCTCTTTAGGCCATAAATTTTATGAAAAGCCTACAATACAGGAGTGAATTCAAATGGAAAAACCAACAATTCAGCCGTTTTTAACGGTGGCAAACTATCATTTACTTGAACAGCAAATGAATAAAATCATACGAACACTTGCAACGACGAAAGATAAGGACGTCATCCTTGCCGTACACGGTATCATTGAAAACGAGATCACAGCAAAATTAGCGTTGTCCGCTGAGGAAGCTGAGCTAATTGAACAGCTTTTCGAAGTGACAAATCGTGCACAGGGTGATGAGTATATTGAACGATTAAAACCATACGTCATCCCTTTCAAAGCAGTCACTGCCAACACACTGAAGAGCCTTTTTAAAAAGGAAAAAAAGCTAAAACTACCGAAGCTTGAAGAAATGGATTTTCAGGAGATTTGTTATTTAGCATGGGATGATCCTGGAACACATCGAAAATATGTCTTGCTGGAACAAGATGAAAAGTTCAAATCGATTAAAGGCACATTCTCCAATGATACTATTCGTGGAATATGTGCAATATGTAACCGCCATTCCGATGTAGGCTTATTTACTACATCCGTAAAAGGGCAAACCGTTGGAACGTTCACGAATTATAGTAATTACATTTGCGCAGACAGCCAAACATGCAATCGACATGTAACAGATATCGAAAAAACAAGGGAATTTTTCGATCGCATCACTCAATAAAGTGAAACATTATTATTCAGTGGGGTTTTATCATCCCCACTGATTTTTATTTTTCACCAATCTCACTGAATGTACAGTTATAGAGGAATAAAAAGAAGCCTTCTCCATTGCGGGGAAGGCTCTATAAATAGTTTTTATTAATTAATAACGAAGCTGATTTTGATCCACTTTTATAATCGACGAAGCAATGATGACAAAGCCAAGCATTAAAACAAAGATTAAATCGAGTAAACCTGTATGCATAGACACCGTAAATACCGTAATAGTAAATGCATAGGCGACAGAATGGAAACTACGAATGCCCTCCTGTTTCACTTTATTATAAAGAAGCGAAATTAAAGCACCATATAAAAAGAAGCCAATTGCTACTAATAAATAGCCCCCATCTAAAAATAATTGACCGATAAAAGTTGGTGTAGTTGTACGATTTCCACGGGTAATGACCTTACCCTTCTCCACACTTATGGAATTGACAACTTCAGTTACCACCATACGAGGTGAAATTTGTTTACCAGGTAATATCGTACTAAAGATACCTTTATGGATTTCACCGTTTAAATAACCGTTTTCCTGCGTATACTCAATAATTGTACTTAACACAATATGCCCTGTTACACTTTCTTCATTTAATGCACGCACCCATAACGGCGTTTGATTTACCTTTTGTTCAGCCGTTAACAGTTGGTCTCTTGCCTCTTCCGTTAGCTCCACATCAGGCTGGTCTCGGTTATTAAATTCTAATGACCGATCCTCCGTTAACACACGAATAAAACTAAACGTAGAGAAAGCTACACCAATAACTAACAGCGTTGTTAAAAACCACGTTAATTTCACTCGTTTTACTACGTAGTGGACAATGATGATCCCTGTAAATAGGATAATAATTAATGGCGTTCGATAGGCAACTAACACAAATAAAAAAATGATAAATACATAGATAGAACCGTAGATAAACCCTTTCTTCCACGTCATATGCTTTTCTAAAATCATTTTATAGGATAGCAGCAATAAAACTCCAAACCATAGTAATTGACTAAAGAAGTTCAGCTTTGGATTTAGGTTTCGGCGATTTGACTCATCCGAAATACCAAGTCCGCCTCCAAAAACCATCCATATGTACGAACATAAACCAAGTAACGTAAGAAACACGATAAAATGAATCACATATTTGCCTAAAAACGACAGACCAAATGAAGGAATTGTCCATTTCATCTTGTCTATAACGTAAACACCTATGTAATAACAAATAACTGCTAAAATAACTGCTGGCCAAATGGAAACATGTATATTGAACATTTCAAACCTATGCCAATCAAACATGCTCGTAAAGAAATATAGCAGTAAAATAAATGGTAAAAAGAAATACGGCGAAAACGTATCGATTTTATTTAATTTTCTAAAAAATTGTTTCATGTCCTTTCACACCCCAAAACACTTTCTCCCCCATACTTTATATTAATTTCCAATTATGTAAAACAAGAATAGTATATCATACCAATGGATTTTTTTGCATATCTACTTACTATTTTTGTTAGTAAATTTAAACATTTAAAGCCTAGTAAGTAATTTCTGTCTTCGTTGTTCGGGATACGCATGCCGAGTGCACGAAAAAATTCTATAGCTATCAATATCCAAAACGAAAACGAGTACGGCGCTTTTGTGCTTCCTGTACTCGTTTTAAGGTTTTATAATTTAATTTCCGAGAAGCATAACCTTCATATCACCGTAATGGAATACCATGGAAGGATCTGCAACAGCAAGACCAGGATTTGTAGGACTAGAAAGGCCTGATCCACCAACCACTTCGATTTCAAGTCTTCCACGTAACGGGCGTTCTCCTACTAAATAATCGCCTGTAGATTTAACATGAAGAATTCCATTTACAAGAGAACTAATATCAAACTCCAATCGAGTACAACTCCTTGGAGGTATAACAGTTGACGGAAGACCTTCTAAAAAAGGTTTTTCATTCTCATTCGTTATAAAAGGAAGTGATATTCCTTCCATTGAAAGCTGTAAAGAAGGGCAATATTCAATCACAACATCAGCCTCTAGTGGTTTGCTTGTAGGGTTTTTTATAAGAATCACAAGTCGATTATTAGGCTGTCCAACCGCAGCATCCAATGGAACAAGAAATGGTCCTGTAGTAATTGTATACTTTCTATTTTGACATGTTGATGTTTGATTTGACAAAGATTCACCTCCTAATAAAAAGATATTACTTTCTGTATATCTTATTAAAATCCAAAAACAATTGTATAGACGGTTGTAGAAAGAATCCTACTTTATTTTTAATTGTAAATGTAGTGGCTGGGAGCTAATTTCTCAAATTTACCTATTGAAACAATTCAATTCATTTAAACAAAACTATTAAAAAGATGGAGTACACGCATCTTTTTTAATACATGAAATCGAAAAATAATGAAATTTTAATGTTGGGTGCATTTTGGGGTACATGTTTTTTCTTCGCTACCATTAGAACAATCTGCTACAAACGGTGATTTATCAATGTTTTCCAACAAAAAAACACTCGTATTTTAAACGAGTGTTTCGACTAGGATAACCATTTCGGTGGTGTATTTTCTCCCAAATAAATTTGCTGTGATAGATACTCTATCTAATCTTGCCTATAGACATTGATAATTCAATGCACAAAAATAACTATCATAATTTCAAACTATGCAAAGCATAAAACAACTTTAATCATGGGCTGTAAAATGTATATGTTTTGATCAATTTCATCTGTATTAGTTTAAAAATTATCAAACTTTTTTCTCACTTTCTTTCGAAACATAAAGCCAAATCGATTAGTATATACTTCATTCCTGGCAAGAAGTTTATATGCATCTAGGATATTGGACATATGGGTATAAATGTAGATACCGACTGCAATCAGCCCAATACAAATCGGATAATAAGGTGTCAGAAAACCAGCGGAAATAAATTTTTTCCTTTCTAATCCAATTGGTAAGAACCCCACTACAAATAATCCGAATCCTGCTATCATAATAATTGAGTATTTTCTCTTCATATTTTTATATCTAATGTTTAGCTCTTGGAGATATTTTTCATCAAACAATAAAGGTTCTTGTTTAAGCACTTTATATTTATCTTCTTCAAAAAAAGATGTTGACGCAAGTAAACCTATTCCTATGGTTGCAAGAATAATCGTTGGTACTAAATAAGTTGATGGGTCTTGTTTAAAAATAAAATAAGGGATAAAGGATAAAGCAATAAAAAATAAACCCATTGAGAAATATTTAGCTGATTTACGAACAGAGAGTAAAAAACCTTCTGCCATTTCTTTGCTAACATAATATCCTGACTCTTTATCATTGCTTGGTTCGACAGAGTCCTTTAACAGATAATCCATAGAAACACCAAAAATATTTCCAATCATAAGAAGTCTTTCAGTTTCAGGATACCCTTGACCATTCTCCCATTTGCTAACGGCTTGTCTCGTCGTGTTTAATTTTTCAGCTAAAGCTTCTTGAGAAAGCCCATTTTCCTTTCTCAAATTAAAAAGTTTTTCACCAAATGTCACTTGCTTTGAACCCCTTCCATTAGTAAAAAGTGATAAAAATACCGCTACCTTCATACAGCTAAACGTTTAGTTAGTAATAATACTTCAACAAATGTTACACAGGGAATATATATCACATCTAGCGGGTTATCTTTTAAAAAGTAGTGGATAATGAATATTTATCCAATTTACGAACTTTCACATTCCATTTTATTCCTATACATCACGATAACACGGGTATCTATTTGTTTCAATTCATTCGATTAGAATTGAAAGATATCATTTACCAGTTACCACTTTAGATATATCATATAAAGCAGCAACTATTATTTGGAGTGCAGCGAAGATTGCAACTATATTGAAAAAGGGATTTTCATAAAAACTTAACCTCTCGGTAAAAAATTCAGTCTGTAATATCCTATTTCCAAAATCACCGAAATTAACATTAGTAACTACAAATGTACCATCCAAAGTTGAAAAGATGAGGTTAAGAATTAAGAAGCCTCCAAGATTAATTATCCATTTTTTTATTAAACTCATCTTGTTATTATCCTCTCTTAATAATCTTGATTAATTTCAAATGTAGTAAACGACTCAAAATATTATTTCATTAAATCATAGTTTAAATAGCATCCTAATACTCCACCGAGGATTCCCCAAAAACCTATACTAACGGAATGCCAGAAGATAACTCTTCTTTTATTTGTTCCTGCAGCTAATGAAGTGAAAGCAGCAATATGGGCGGAAGCGACTAATGGAGCAATAAGTGCAAGTCCTGGAACTCCATATTTATCGTACCTTTCTCTCGCTTTCGTTGCGCGATTATGAATAAATCCTTTTTTTATTGAATTACGATTACGAATTTTTGTAAACAAAGCATTAAAAGGTAAAATAACGAACAAGATTGAAATCCAGTTTCCTATCATACTAATAATTACTGCAAAAATAATCGGGATCCCGATGAGAGAACCGACTACAGCCCCACCAGGAGATTCTACGAACGGAATGAACGATATAACAAAAACGCCCAAATACTGTAAAAATAAATCTAATTCAGATAATTGACCAACAAACTCTTGTACCATTTGACGGAACATGTTGTACTCTCCTTCTTTAAAGAACATTCCTTTTTATTTTCCAAGGTGTGTTCACTATTTTTTTCTAAATCGAGACATGCCATATATAATAGCAACAAAGACAAAACCTACAAATACGAATATATTTGTTATTGGCTCATTAACTCTTGGGATTGAGTCCTGAAAAATCTTTAAACAAATTAATACACCGATGGTAAAAACAATCCCGATAATTGATACTTGTTTCATTGTTTCTCCTCTCTAATCACTTTCAATAATGCACTGTTTTTTAATTTCGATTAAATATGAATCTCCTTTCTTAATTACTATCTAAATCTTAGAAAAACATTACTCTTACTTCTACAATGCTGCAGTTGCACTTTGTCAACTTACGGTTGCAATCATGTTAAACAGTGTATTTTGTATAGAAATTCCTCACCGAACCTTAAAAACATAACTCAACGAGAAATTATTATCTGTTTAAACCGTTATTAAGTTTCTATAAACTTAGCTATTTATCAATATGAATTTATTAACGCACACGCTATTTTTTTAATCACCATTAATGCAGTTATTGAAGAAGAAATACTTCATCGAAAAAAAATTAAGAGGTGTAAGCTTACCTAGCTAAGTATCAAATAAGGTAATACTATTCTCACGTTTAATTATCAACGTCCACCAGCTTTGCGTCTTGTATATCATTAAATGCAATACGTTTCACTGCTACATCAGTCTCTAGTAACATTTCCTTTTTGTGCTGGATCCGTCCCTGTTATCAATCCAGTTTTGTCGTGTAAATTATTATTTTGCCACAGCGTAAGAGTAACTAATTTTCGCAATTTAAAGGCACGTTGAATTGTTTGCTCAATTTCTTCTAGTTCCCACTCGGTTAAATCACGCTTCTTCTCATGAAATTGCTCTTCTTCCATTTTCTAATTTCAACTAAATGTTCAGGCAGCATCATCGCTGTCCATTTTATTGAACCACGGTCTTTTATCATAATATTGCCCCCTGATAAGAACGTTTGTTCGTATATATTGTAGAACTATCGCTCTGTTTTTGGCAATAAAAAACCAGGCACACAAATTTTTGTGACTACCTGGTTTTTAATGTTCTATTTAAGTACTGTTAACTATTATTTTCTACGTATTTCATCGTACGAGCCAAGAATGCTGCCATGTGAGCTCGAGTTAATGCATTGTGTGGTTTAAAATTTCCATCAGGGTAACCATTTGTTATACCTAGCTTTACAATACTTTGAATAAAAGGAGCACCATAAATTAAATAATCCACATCTTTAAACAACCTAGTTCCTATTGGTACCTCATCTAATGGTAATTGAAACGCTCTAACCAAAATTACAGACATTTGCATTCTTGTTAAAGGAGCTTTCGGCATAAAATCATATGGTGTAGATCCATAAATAATTTCTGCTTCAACAGCAGATTGAATATAACCACTATTTATATTTGATTTCGGTACATCATCAAATTTTGTTTCTCGTGGTGTACCATCAAGTCCCACAGCTTTAGCGATCATAACAATCGCTTCTTCTCTTGTAATCAATTCGGCAGGTCTGTATTTACCGCCTTGTTCTATAATGCCAGTCTCCACTAAATAACTAATGTCTTTGAAATTAGGGTGAGTTGAAGGCACATCATCAAATACTTGAATTTCTTTCGCTGAAACACCAGGTAAGACTAGAGTTAGGACTAAAATAGATGTGATGATCGGTATCAGTATTTTTTTCATCAAAATTCCTCCTTTAGATTATTATACCTAATCTCATTATTATTAACATTACAATGTGCGTTTCACTACTGAAATCAGCAGCCCTAAAGCTTCACCATCTGTCATAGAGCATACTTTTTCGCTGTGATCCACTTTTAAAATCCCTTTTTGATATGTCGTTTTTAATAGTGCTTTTAAATCCTCTTTAGCTGTTGAAGTTAGTGAGTTTGCCATATTTGTTTCCTCCTTTGGTTGTGTTGGTGTTATCGTTTGGGTTGTTGGCTTCATAGCCTGTTCAATTCGTTTCAAAAAGATATTCCAACGACTTTCACTTAAGATACGATGCGGACAGTATTTTCCGTTCCAATCATGGTGTTTTTTCACTCGCTCAATACCCCAACCGTATTGCTTTAATAATTTAGCGATGTATTGTACTGCATTCTCCTCTGCAGCAACATAACGAGCTCCTCCACTTTTGGTGAACCAATTGGTGAGCGTTATTTGAAACGGATTATTGACTTAATATGCGAGAGAGAAAAAATTACTCACTTTACACCTCACTACTTACGACATACATTTGTTACGATACAATTATCGAATAATATTCCTATTTCTACAGTTGCAGCATTGGTTGGTGATACTCCTGAGACAATTTATAAAGTGTATGCACATTCATTTGCAAAAGATGAAGTACATGCGTCTAATCTTATGGATGAAATTATCAATTTGAGTTCATTTGAAGAATCTGAGGAAATCAAAAAACGATGAATTTGGGGCACTTTTTGGGGCACTCGTCTTTCTTCTCCCTCCCCTACCCAGATAATGTGTAAATATAATAACTCAACAAATCGGTATAAATGTTGATATATCCATGTTTTCAAACAAAAAAACACTCGTATTTTAAACGAGTGTTTCGTGATTTTTTAGGATAACCATTTTGGAGGTGTGTTTTTCTCCCAGTAAATATCTCCTAAATTGTTATGTGCCATAAAGTCGTCCTCGGCACTATGGTAGTGGAAGTTGTAATAATAGCCTTCCTGTGGTCTTTTTTCTGTGCGGACATGGAAGCGAATTAAATCCATGCCTGTTTCATTGCTACTAATATTGAAAATTTTTTCGCCATAGTTGCCACTTGGCTTTTCAGAAATTGTTAACGATGCTAATGATGAATCGTCTAAGCTTGCTACTGTCATCGCAATAGCTTCCTCCATTTTCGGGAAGATAATGGAGTCAAATTCATTGCTAATTTTTGGGCCGATTTTTGTGCCGAATTTTTTATAGGATTGCTCTTTCGCAGCGTCAACGAGCAATGAGCCATAGTCGACTGGTTCTTCTTGTATTTCTGTTTCTATCGGAAGAGCAGCCGCTTCTGCAGTGCTTGTCCCAGGTGATGGTCCGATAGAAGCACGATTTGATGGATTTTGATCAAATGCTTCCCATATCTCATGTGTTGGCGTAATTAATCCAAAAGTTAAAAACGCAACCATAATGACGATACTTTTTTGAACCCATTTCTTCATTAATTAACACCTTCTCTTTATGTACAAATTGGTAATTCTATTACTTATATATACGCATAAGCCTATAAAAGGTTTCATATTTCTATAATTCATTGTACAATATTTATGTATAAAGTAAAAACTTCACATCCTGTGAAAACGTTTGTATGATCATCATCCTGTTGCCTCAAACTAATCGGGCATTTATTAACAGTATGCTGGTTAAATGTGTCGTTTTTTTTAAAAGGAGGTACAGAACATGGAAATCGCAATGGGTATTGGTCTTTTAATAATGTTAGGTTACTTATCATCTTTATGCTTCACGAACTAATACAATTCCTTTTTACAAAGAAAGTCCGCGAGCTTGCGGACTTTTCTACTTTGATAGCCAATTCTTCCGCTCACAGTCCTGAACTTTTTGAGCTACTTGCGAATCTTCCCCAGACCTCCTCTCTGATCATTAATTTTCGACAAAATTAAAAAGACTGTAGAGTAAATTTATCTATAACATCTACAGTCTGGAACGTTCTTTTTAGTCTTGTTATAAGTATTCAAGTACCATTCTTGCTACTAAAGTACGTGGCAAAATTGTAAAAATACCACTCTCTGTTCTAACAAACTGCCTATGCTCATCATTGTATCCCATACAATCTAAAATAATTAAATCCACCCGGTAATCTTTAAGATAACGAGCTGCTTCTTTAAAGTTCCCATAATCATATGGTGAGGCAACAGCAACTGTGATATCATCCGAAACCTCTTGCCACTTTTTAAGCTTACTTCTCCTCTGTTCATCTAATGGGATAATTAAACCTATCTTCGGTTTTTCGGCCATTGCACTTACAGCTTGGGTTACGATTCGATTTGGATAAAAAATGGGCTTTCCACATGTTAAAGTCGGCAAATCATCTGTGCTTAATACGACGACCATATCAACCGCTTGTTCCAACTTCGATAATTCATTTTGTAATAATGGTAGCAGTTTTCTTCTGCTCATGATTATCGATCTACCATCACGCAATCGCGAAGCACATATATTCTTTTCGTTTCTCGCAATAACTGATAGTAATTGTGCTTCATTTAAGGAATCCAATGCTCCTCTTTCAACAATTTCTATATCTTTATGAAATATTTCTTTAAATGTTGGTGTAATGTCTGAACGAGGTGATTGTCCGATAGTCAAAAAACCGACTTTATTCATTCATAGTCACCCCTACTTTTGGTTGATCTAATACATCTAAAATCAATAATATCTGCTTTACCGCCATATCTATTCCTCCACAATTTTTCTCTATAATTTTGGCACGACAGCTTTTAGCTAGTATCATTTCTAAAATAAAAGTAGAAATATTCAGAAAAAAAGGTTCAGTAAGGCTATTTTGCACTTTGATCAATTGATATCTTCTAATTCAATATGTCACTTTACTACTTTCCATAACATCCCATATTAACAAAAGGCATCGCTTTTGAACATGGTATTAACTTGTTACCAACGAATACGACAGTCGGTAGCTATTTCGTTTTCAACATTTGCACTATAGTAATATTGTAAATAACTCACAAATTTTATATAGGTATTTTTAAGTTAAAATATTAATAAACATTGTTACATAAGTTCATATATATTGAAATATTCATCTGAAAAAATAATCAAAAAGAACTATATAGAATGTAACCGTTGGGAATTCATTATATAAAAAAGAGTAGACAAAGTTCGGTCTACTATCAGATGGCTCTTCTATATGTCTTTTTGATGGTTCTTTTCGTCGCTTCAGCTTTTCTATCCGCAAATTAGACAAGGGGCAGCCTCGCTTTTGCGAAACCACCCCTTTAGTATTTAATAGGTAACATTTTTCGTAAATTGTAAAGTCTCAACCCAATCATCTGGGGAATATTATCTTGAAACGTAAATGTTTCATCACCGCGGTAAAATTCCACTGTGTGCTTTCTAACTTAAGCAACGCAAACCCAACCTTCTTTTGCGTCCTTGCAGCCCTATAGCATGCGCCAGTGTGAATAAGTATCTACAAAAACAAAAAGCAGAATTCCAGATTACGTAAATATGCCACCTAAAATAGCACGATTCATATTATATCATAGAGTTTTCAAAAAGTAAACAGTTCATTTTAAGTTACAAAGGTATAACAGTTGAACATTCAATTTGATACCCATGTTGAGAAGACCATTTTAGTAATGAATCCCAATAGTTCTCGCAGATCGCAATAATATGTTGTGGGTTTGAGAGATTCCCAGACATCACCAATTCGCATAGAACGTCAAACCCTTCAGGCTTATCTGTTAACGACAATGCTTCAGGTAATACTTGTGCAGAAGTTGTGAAAACTTGTTTATTGTGTAATCCCAAAATCATTGCACCAGCAGTAGCAATTTTCATCGCCAAAATCGGTAAAAATGTATGAGGACCATTCATTTCAATATTTCTCAATTTACCGATATACTCGTACATTTCTTCTATTAACGTTCGACAGATAGCTTCTTTAAATATTGAACTAGCTACTGAGTTGGCTTTTGTTTTTAGTTCATGAAAAAAATCTTCCGGGTCATACACAGGTAGAATGTCGAAAAATTGCCCATGTGTCAATGGCCAATCTTCTTCAACTGTAATTGCCTCTTCCATAATATCTTCTGCACTTTCAAAGTTCACTTCTGCCTTCCAATCACCAGCTGTCCATTCATAGTTAAAACTCTCATCTAAAGAGTTTAAAATACATTTAATTTCTATATCTGAAAATAGTCCATCACTTTTTCGAGCTAACGAACCGTAAATTCCTATAGCTTGAACCTGTGAACCATATCTTTCTAAAACTTGGTTAGCAATTGAATAAGCAATTTCCATTCTTTCTTCTCTCGTTACTTTTTTCGGACCAATCATATTTGTCTCTCCTTGTTAATTATTTAAATGAGATTATAATTGGCCGCGGAGGACCACGAGCTTAACGAGGAATTTTGTCTGCCGTCATGTGCAAAATCTCCTTTCCTAAATTAACATTCTGCTTCTTTTTTCCAACAAATCAGAAATTTTTTCTATATCCATTTCAAACATAACCGAGTCATGTAATAGAGGTGCAAAATAATAGGTAACTTTTTCTTCCCCATAGTAAAAAATAAATTATCTTCACTTATACTGTCATAAGCCGTATTAGCATCATAAGCTCTATGTATGCGAGAACCAGTAATTGGCTCTGTCATGCTGTATCCTGAACCGCTAATCAGAACAACGTTTTCATCTTGATCCCATCCACACGCAATTACACCAGATGCAGGGATTACTGTTTCATGACCCCACGGACTAGAGGGTTTCGTAAGTTCCATTGACTGTGCCTTTTTTAATAAATCAAGTTCAAATAATGTTCTTATTTCTTTTTCAGATCGCCACATCTTTCTTTTACTTATTAAATTATTCTACTATATTAGTAAACGCACTAATGCAGCTGTGATTTTTAGAGGTGTCTAATACGGCAAACCTAATCTCTGTGAACAATTGTCCAAAGCCTTCATCCTCTAAAAGCTCACGCCACCATGTAGCAATTTTTTGTGGATCATTTCGAAAGACACCACAGCCATATGCTCCTAAAATTAAATGCTTGTCTCCTTTATATGCGAATAGCGCTAATGCTAATCGCATTCGATCTTTCATTACACGTTCTGCTTCCTGACTATCTTCTCCCTTCGCCAAAGCCTGTCCGTAGTTCACAGCAGGTAAAGTTAGCACCGAGGCTGTCACGGGCTGTTTCATCAGAGCAAAGCGCTCATCACGGAAAAAGACTACATCCGGAGAGTAGATTGCATAATTCGTATACATCATCGATCGATTCGAACGATTTGCCTTATAATAGCCCTCGTTACAAAGCTGCGTTTTATATAACCCACTGGAAGCTGCCAAACTTTCCTCCTGAGCCATAGCCCCCTTTAAAAATCCACCACCAGGATTTTTTGCACTCGCAAAGTTTAACACCCCAATTTTCTCTTTTCCTGTTGCAGCAAAGTCAATAATTGCTTTTACCGTTGCTTCATTTCCCAAGGAATATACAGATTGTTGTTGCAGTTTAGGAAGATTAAGATATTCTTTGACAATGTCTTTCCCCTGTTTCGGGTCAATCAACTCACTATTCTTCTCCGAAAATTTTTGTGCTTCCGCAAAATCTATTTGCTCATTGCCATATTTATAATAGCCTTGCTCCTGAATTCGCAATGTCTCCTGGGCAATTTCTTTTCGATTCATTATTAGTGCTCCTTTTTATAGAAATTTCGTTTGTCTTGGAATCAATTCTATTCTTCTCTTTAAAAAGGAATAGATATCACTCTAATTAACTATCCAATACTGTTTTATATTACCATATTTTGATTTTTAGATAAAAAAATAGAGGCCCGTTCACAATGAACAAACCTCTTGAAAACACAATATTTACTTCATTCAACATCCAGAACACCATAATGAAACTTCGCAGTTGTTCTTGTTAATTGTCTAAATTGATATTTGGTAAACCATTCTGAACGAAAATGAGCCTTTAACACTACCCGTTTTTTTGCCACTCGTTTTGCCTCACTTACCCATTCATCCGTTAATGTCACATGTTCCCCAGCGAAGCGTAATGCTTCAAAATTATTAGCTTCTTCAATAATCTCTTCAAACATCGGATCCATATATACGACATCAAAAGTATTGTCCGGTAAAGTTTTCAAATAGTTAACTGCTTCAGCCTGCACCACTTCAATTTGGCGCATACATGCAGTTAATGGCAACTCAGTAGTATCGTAAGATTGCATTCCATGCTCAACAATAAAGGCCACATTAGGATTCGCTTCTAGCCCAACGACTCTCCCCGCATCGCCAACTGTATAAGCCGCTAGCATAGCATCCGCAGCAAGCCCCAATGTACAATCAAGCACTGAATCTCCTTTTTCAAGCTGTGCCGCTTCTAAAAACGGCTCCGCTTCTCCACGAGCTACACGCTTTAAGCGAAACGCTGCAGAATTTGGATGGAAGAAAAATGGCTCATTGGCTCCAAAAGCATAATACTCAAAACGATTTTTCCCAGCAACGATCACATGTGCATGCAATTCCTGAGAGATCTTCCGAACAGAACGCTTTTTTCTTGGCTCAAACGAAGCACCTAAATGTTCACACGCAAAAGCAGCGAGCCCCAACGATAAATCGTCTGGTCTGCCCGCTGTTGTAATAATGGTTTTTACTTCTCGCATGTTTGCTCTAAAACACCTGTTAAATGTGAAACAATTTGCTCCACAGGGAATCCTTCAATTTGTTCACGTGGAATAAAGTATGCCAATTGCCCATCCTTTAAAATTGCCATTGATGGTGAACTTGGTGGCACATCCTCAAAAAAGCTACGCATTGCAGCAGTCGCTTCAGGATCCTGGCCTGCAAAAACAGTCACAAGATTATCAGGCTTTACCGCCTCCACTGCCTCACGAGCAGCCGGACGAGCCAACCCAGCCGCACAACCACAAACCGAGTTAATTACAACCAACGAAGTCCCCTTCGTCTCCGCCATAAACTCATTCACCGCATCAGCCGTCGTAAGCTCCGTAAATCCAGCCCCCACTAACTCCTCACGCATCGGTTTCACTACCTGTTTCATATATTCATCGTAAGCGTTCATGCTTTTACCCTCTTTCATATGTATTCGCAATGGTTATTATAGCAAGGTTTTTCGTCATTGTATAATGATTCGATTTCACCGTTATTCACTTACTTTCGGAATTTTGGTTGCTTTTTTGTTGCTTTGGTTGCTTTTTATTTTTAGATAAACGTTTGTATTTTAACCGAGAACCAAGGGAATAAAACTGACGGATCTTCTTGGAGAATAAGATAACTAATCAAAGTTGTCTGTTTTTTTGTATGTACTTTTCCCTCTGAATTCCCTAAAATGGTAATGTAGAGGAGGAATATAAATAATGAAAAAATTAGTCTACATAGGAGTTTTGTCTGCACTTTTACTTACTGCTTGTGGCGAGGAAAAAGCTGAAGTAACAGATAAGCCTCAGGAAGCATTAGATAAAGCTAAAGAAAAAGATGCGGAGAACGAAGCTAAACAAAAAGCTAAGGAAGAAGAAAAAAAGGCTAAAGAAGAAGAGAAAAAAGCCAAGCAAGATGCTAAAGAAGCAGAAAAAGAGGCTAAAGCTAAATCGAAAGAACAAGATAAAATAGCTAAACAAAAAGATTATTTTATTAAAAACACTCAACCAGCCATCGACGAGTGGACCAAATCGTACGATCAATTATGGAATAAATATTGGAAACCAACATTCGAAGCAATAGGAAATGGTAGTACTGATGTATACACAGCTTACGATAATATGAAAGCTTTGAAAGAAGGATATGGAGAGTTAACTCTTAAAAATTCATTACCAGTTGATGAATTAAGTAAGCAGCAGAAAAAAGATGTTAAAGATGCTATGGATCAGTTTAAATATGCAGCTGCTTCAAGACAAATGGCTGCTGAAAAGGCTATGAAAATGTTCGATGAAGGCAACTTTTCTCCTTCTCAGATGGATAAGATAAAATCTGATATTACAGCTTCTGATAGTCAATTATTGCAAGGAATTGTCGGGATTACAACAATTAAACAAGAATTAGGCTTAATTGAAGACGTAAAGAAATAAGTCCACTCAAATGAGTGGCTTTTTTCTTCACATAAAAAATAGGCACTTTTCTAATCAGTCCCTTTCATTTGTTTATATGGCTTAAAAGTAATTTCTCAACCTTCGTTTTCAATGTTTGATTGGCATATCGTAATACTAGGTCATCTCTAGGTGTTGTAACGGTCTAGTCACTAAAATTGTCGTCAATCTTCTCCCACTTAACGATTTTTATTTTTTCTTTAGCTAATACCCTTTTGATGTTGTTATAGTCGTTAATTGCCTTTTAGTAGTTTTTTCAATAATTGGTAGATAAATCTTACTCAATTTAAGATTTCCTAACACTGAGAAATCTCGCTGTAATGATTGTATTGCCAAATCCAATTTTAGTGCCTAATTTTGAAGTAGCCGTTTGGTCTACAAAGGGACTAGCTGCAAGTGTCTGTTTACTATGCTTGTCACACACCCCAAAAATGGATTTTAATCCGCACTAACAATTTAGCAGTTACTAATTTAATAGGTATTAATTACAGTTTTCTATTTGTCTATGTACTTCTTCCTCCAAATTTCCTAGAATGGTAATATAAAGGGAGGATTTTTAATGAAGAATAAATTAATTTTTAGTGCAGCATTAGTATTAAGCTTAGGATTAACTGGATGTGGAAGCGATTCATCAAAGGACGATAAGCCAAAAGAGAATGGTGCTAAAACTGAAGAACATCAAAAAGTTCTAGCTAAAACAACAGATGATGTAATTAAACATTTTAAAGATGATGGTTTAGAACTAGGAGAAGCTTCAGACTTACCAAAAGATGAATTTGGAAATATCCGAAAAGAAGGTAAAAGAATTTTTATCCCTTCTCTCGGTGATAATTCAGGTGGTCGAATATTTTTATTCGATAATGAAGAAAATCTAAAAAAAGCAAAGAGTTATTATGATGAATTAGGAAATTCAAGTCCTATGTTTTATTCTCACACTCATCAAAGTGGAAAATTTTTATTACAAATGAATGGTGATATGGAAGATAATGAATTTGCTAAGTATGCATCTTCACTAGAAAAAGCTGTAACAGGTTCGACTGACATTAAAATAGAAGAAAGCAAATCCAATAAAGTAGATAATTTAACAGAAGCGAATGTTGGTGATGTAGTGAAAGATGATTTTGCAGGTACATATACAATCACGGATTTATATGAAGCACCAACTGAAAAATACAAAAGTGCTGATGTTGAATTTTCAATTGATGGCATGAAAACAGCTAAACTTGTTGCGCGTGATCCAAAAATGATTGAAACAGAAGCTGAAACAAATGTACTTATCCTATCGATAACGGGAGAAAATTTATCTGATGACACTTTAAGTTTTCATCCAAATTCAGCGAAAATGACTACTGATACAAAACGTCAAATCAATTCTATTGTTGAAATTTCTCATTTTGAGTCCGAATTTATTGGCAAAGTAATACAAAAAGGTGAAGTTATATTTGATTTAGGAAAAGAAGGTTTAGAAGGTGTCAAAGAATTAAAATTTGTTTTTGATAGTGCTTCAAAAGATAACAGATTTATTGGCGAAAAAGTAACAGTAGTTGTGCCAGTA
Organism: Lysinibacillus sp. NPDC096212; assembly: GCF_044763105.1. NCBI lineage: Bacteria > Bacillati > Bacillota > Bacilli > Caryophanales > Bacillaceae > Lysinibacillus > Lysinibacillus sp. NPDC096212. The sequence continues at coordinate 19,747 of NZ_JBIWFQ010000029.1, forward strand.
AATAAAAAATAGTCACTCAATCGTATTTCACCCCAAAAGTTAGACAAAAAATCTATCTTTTGGGGTGACATACAGTTAGATGTGACTCATAATATTATTTTCTATGTAATTTAATCCTTTCGATTCAACCTTGGCGTTATACAAGGAAACCGATATTAATTTATTCTCTAGACATTCACGATAAATGCTCGCACCAGAAATGAACCCTTTTTCTTGGATCATTTCAACTATTTCTCCGAATGTTTGTTTTTCTATTTCAAAATCATAAAATTTAGGCTCTTCCTGATTAATTAATCCTTCTAGAATATCTAATATTAATTTTTCCTTATCCAAACAATGCTACCTCCAATCTATTTAATAATATAGATTAAAAGGTAACATTTGTCACATAATGACTCCATAATAAATAGCCTTACCGTGCTAGCCGTCAAAATGCTGAATAGAGCTGTAAAACGTATTGCTTCAAGAACACAAAAATAGAAAAGCCTTTTAACACTGAAAAACATACCGTTTTTATTGCTAATATCCGAGTACAATTCTTGCTCATGATATTGAACAAGAGTTAGTCTTCTTCTATTCTCCACTACTATCTTCTCTCTAATATAATGATTGTTTCAAATTCACGGTGATTGTATTTCCATATCAAATTGACCCGAAACTGCTGCTGTATCATGCCCTTGTCTATTCTTTAATTCACTATTTTTTGCTTCTATCGAGTACGTGCAAGCCCCTTAACTCTCCCCTGTTTTGGAATGCTTCTCCTTTTTCATACTTATATAAGAACTATGAATTTTGTTTTTTATGAAAGAGGCACAAGGTTATTTATGCTGTAATGTATATATAAATTATGTTTATTCCTCTAAAAGTAGGGAAAAGACAAAATATAGAGTCAGATTCTATATTTTTGGGAGGGATTTATAATGGCAAAACGAAGAACAGGTGTTGTAATTGCAGGGTTAGCTTTAACAGCATTTTATTTAAGTAACAAAGAAAACCGTGATAAAGCATTAAGTATGCTCAATAGCGCAAAAGCTAAATTAGGGTCCTATTTAAATACTGCGGAGATGGACAAAAACATATCAGAGCGGATAACTGCTCAAGCAGCGACACGAGCTGGAACATCTCCAACAAAAATAGCTTCAAACGAAATGGTTGCTGAAGGTGGAGGACATACAGGTATCCATTTTTTCAATGAAGAAATTCAGGGTAAAGAACAATAATAACAAAAAGCTTTCTCCGTTCGCGTAGGTATACTTTGCTCATTTTTCAACTGTTCAATTGATATCGGATAATACTTATTCTTATCAACTGTTATGCCACTAGGCTTAGAATCATAAATAGACCGCAAAGCTTTCTTAGAGAAACGCTTTGCGGCTTTTTTATCTCTTTAAGGTTTCTGCACTAGAACCTCTTTTGCTAGACCCCCTTCTTTCCCGATCTCCCCCTCTTTTTCTAATACATCTCCTTTTGTATCGTTTTCAAAAGTATCATACATTTTCTCTTTAATGAATAGTGCAGGAATTAACCCCATGATTGCATAAGAAATACCTAACACAGCTAGTCCAAATCCAATTGATTGTGAAGTAGCGATAATTCCAATAAGGATAGGAGCTATCGCTGCACCTATTCTTCCCGTATTATAAGCTGCACCTACAGCGGTTCCTCTAATATGAGTCGGGAAGCTTTCACTTAAATAAGTAGCATTTACACCATACGGCGCTCCGTATACGAAACCTAGAATAGTCATTAAAATAATGATGTTTCCTGGTGATTGATAAAAATATATGACTGGTAGCATGACTGCTGTAGATAATCCTGCAATGACGAAAACCCCACGACGACCAATTACATTGGCAACCCAACCAGCAAGTGCTTTACCAAGAATCGATGCTGTATATGTTCCAATTAAATATCCTGTCATTTCTTTGAAATTAAAGCCTAATTCTTTCACTATATACGTCGGTAACCAAGTACCTATCCCGTAATAACCGAATTGCAATAGAGAAGAAGTTAATATCCATAATAGAAAGATTGTAAAAACTTTCTTATCTCTAAACAACGCAAGCCATTCATTTGATTTCTTAACTTTCGATGTCTTAGCTTGTTTTTTAGCCAATCTCCAGCCAGTAGGTTCGGGTACTTTTACTCGAATATAGATCGCCACAACAACCGGGAAGATTGAAATTAAGAATAATGGTCTCCAACCATATTCAGGTAGAATCGCGCCCGCTAATAAAACCGCGACTAAATATCCTAATGAATAGGAAGAACCTAATACGCCCATAATCGTTGCTCTATTTTTAACTTTTACATATTCAGCCATTAACATTGTGGCCAATGAATATTCAGCCCCCATACCAATTGCTGATATGAAACGAACAATAATAAATTGTTCATATGTCTGTACAAAAGCTAAGAGAGCGGTTCCAACTGAGAATAAGATCATCATATAGGTCATCATTTTAACACGGCCAAAGCGGTCGGATAACCAACCTCCTAGGATTCCACCAAGTGCCATCCCTAATAGAGAGAATGTACTGATCCAACCAGCAGCCTTGGTATCTAAGACGAATTCGTCAATTAGGCTCGGCATAGCCAATGACAGCATTTGGATATCCATACCATCAACTGTTAAACCTATAAAACTAGCTACAAATACAATTTTCCATAGATTTGAGTTCTTTTCCATAACATATCTCCTCCGCATTCCTAGATTGTTTTGAAATAATAATCTATAAGCAAAATGAAGATACTGCATAGAATGTTTTGGCAAAGAAGATATAATAGTATTGTTTTCTAGTTTAGATTTCAAGTAGAGGTAATATACATAGAGGTGGAAGATTCTTATGAAGATTAAACATCTCCTACTTGTTTAACCGCGAATGATAATTTTAATTTATTTGGAAATGAACGACACCAAAACAATTTATACGGTATTTATTACCTCCATTTAAATAATTATACATTTTATCGAATTATTTTCAAATAATTCTGAAAGTTTAGCAAACAGATATAATCACTTTAATCCAATAGAGAAATGGCTACTGGAAAATGTACACTTATATCACGAACGTTTACGCCAGTTAGCTTAAGAACTGTTACATAATAAAAGCCTTCCACACTCATCTGTGAAAGGCATAATGTTTATTTCTACTCAGTTATAATCCCTCGTACAACATCCCAATACACACCGTAAAAAACTAAACTTTCAAAATTGAATCGCTCTACGATATTCCAAATCTGTTCACCTAATCCATCAATGCATTCCATAGTAAATCTAACGTAGCAATTATCGTTAATTTGTTCTACTTCAACATTATCTACACCTTTAATAAAAGATAAGTAATGTGCAAATTCATAGGCTTCTTTTAGATTGGTTGTAAAAACTGAGTCATTTCTTATTACACTCAATTAAAATACACCGCCTTTCATCTACCTTCTTCGATAACGGTAGAATGCATAAAAATAAATATTTTTGGAGAACTAATTTCAGTTTATAGTTTTCATCAATTTGAAAACCTTACTTTGAATAGTATTTTATTTGGCGATTCCTTTGTTCTAATGATTAAAAAATCATATGATAATAAATTGTCAAACGACATGAATAAAATTTGCAAAAGATATGAGAAATTATAAAGAATGATAATATGATTAAATCATTTACATTAATTGAGTTTGAAAATTGCTTTAAAAGAAACATAATTATGTATTTAACACAAACAATTTTGTAAATATAAAGCAATAATGGATTGTTTTCTCATGAACATAATAGTAATATTTACTCGAGGTCATTAAACCTAATGTTTTACATCAATTAACAATAATAAAGGAAAATCTACTTTAATTACTATTGTTATTATGTATTTCATTATAAAACAATAAAAATAATTCTAGGAGGAACATTTTTGAAAAAATTAGCTACTTCAATTATCGCAGGTGCATTATTAATTGGTGGAACAATGAGTATCCCAACACCAATAGAGGCAGCAGCGAAAACATACAAAAATTGCACAGAGTTAAATAAGGACTACAAAGGTGGCGTTGCTAAGGATGCCAAAGTGAAAAACAAAGGCGGAAAAACAAAATACGCACCTTTTGTATCAGCTGAACTATATAAAGCAAATGCTTCGAAAGATCGTGACAAAGATGGTATTGCTTGCGAGAGATAAAGTTTAAATTCTGTTAAGGTGAATAATATGAGTTTATTTTAAGGAATAACTACCTCGGCTGAAGCTGATGTGGACCTTCATTACATCGATGCATTCTAAATTCACTGCCCTACTCGATGATTAATCCTCAAAACGTTAATCAATATCTTATTGTATCAACGTTTACAAAGGTTTTTTGGTTCAAGTTGGTTCAAATCGGCTTGAACCTCATAAAGAACTTAACAGATTTTTTCCTAAGGTGGTAATAAATACATTGATATTATCTCAGTGTAACTTCTAGTGGGAAAGGAGTTTATAGGTGAAAAAAGAGAGTGATCGTTTATATTTCATCGATAATTTAAAAATAGCTTTAATTATGCTTGTAGTAGCTCACCATGCTGGACAAGCTTATGGACCAGGTGGTTGGTGGTATTTTTTGGATGATGAATCTATCAATTGGTTGGGCAGATTTTTCTCTGTAAATGCAGCATTTTTTATGAGTTTGTTTTTCTTTTTATCAGCCTATTTTCTCCCCCAATCAATCTCAAGAAAAGGGCCGAAACGGTTTTTAAAAGAACGGCTTATTAGAATTGGTATTCCATTACTACTGGGATTTCTCGTGATGATTCCTATTCTGATGTATTTATATTACATTAATTTCAGAGATTATGAACCCATCCCATTTTTTTCTTACTATGTTAATATATTTTTTGGACTTGGTAATGAACCCGCGAATTGGACTGGGCCATCATGGCCTGATATGCAATTTGGCCATTTATGGTTTTTAGAGCATTTACTTGTGTATGCGATTGTGTTTTCGGTCTGGACCTTCTTTACATCTAAGAAATTCACACAAAAGTCTGATAGAAACATTAAGGTTTATCAGATTCTCTCCCTGTGGTTGGTCGTTAGTTTAGTGACTTTTATTACAAGGATATGGTTTCCTATTGATCATTGGACAGCTTTTTTAGGATTTATTCAAACTGAATTTGCACATGTACCACAGTATGTGACTTTCTTTTGTTTAGGCATTATGGCTTATCATCGCAAATGGTTTTTAACTATGAGTGCGAGAGCAGGATACATCTGGCTTGTTATTGGAATATTAATAGTGACCATTTTGTATTTTGGAGGAAATACGATAGATCCTTTTCTTTTAAAGGGTGGACAAAACTTCGGTTCGTTGGCTCGATCATTAATTGAGACGTTACTGTGTATTTCACTTGTAATCGGTCTTCTAATTATATTTAGAGAGAAAGTTAACGGCGCTAATCGTTGGTCAAAGATGTTAGCAAACAATGTATTTGTTGTTTATTTCATCCATGTCCCAGTAGTTGTCTTCCTTCAATATACATTGAATGACCTACCAATATCAGTCTGGACTAAATTTCTTATAACGGTATTTTTAGGAATCATTCTAAGCTTTTTGCTAAGTCATTTTGTATGGAGAAAGATTCCATACCTCAAAAAAATGATGTAAAAGGAAATAATTTTTAGATAAGTGAAAAAGCCAGCATTAATGCTGGCTTTTGTCTTAATAGGATAATGATGTGTCATAAAAATAATGGTTCTTGTTCAACGGGTGCTTTACTTTAATAAGCTCCATTATTAAAAGTCTTTAAATGTACACATAGCAGTGGAATATATTAGCAAAATGTATTCAACTAACATTGGTTCAAATCGGTTCAAGTAATGTCAATTTCAATCCTTTGCCATACATTTTTATCCATATAACAATTCCCAAAACGTTGATATAAATGGATTATGATGTATTCAATACACTTAGAATATATCTGTATATTTCTCAAAACATTAATAGGATTCTCTTCATTATTATGAGATTGTAGGTTAAAAGCTGTTTTCTTTATTCCGCAATCTAGTAGTTAGCTGAATACATTGGTTATATAATTTCCGTTGAAAAATAAAATTAAGTCCCCAATTCCAAAAAATACAAAATAATAACTTGCAATTGTCGCCTTTTTGTTAAATAGTTCCTTGAGTGCTTGAATAAACAACTCGTCAAACTTAAACCAGCTTAATATTCAACTAGTTAAAAGAAAACTTATAATCATCATTTCTTTATTCTGCCCCCTGTTATATGAACCTTTTAGTAAATACATCTTTTTCTTTTATAGATTTCTTAAATCTTTTGCACAACAACAGCTTTTGAAAACGGAAATGTATAAAAAAATTGCTTTACTTCAACGCGATTGGAAACTGAATTCAATATTTGAATGTATTCAGAAGTTTTACTGAAATCAGAAATGACTATTCGACCATTTGGTCTTAAAACTCGCCACATTTCAAGAATCGCCTTCCTTCTTCCTTCTACACTTTTAATGTTATGAACTACGAAGTTTGAGACAACAATATCGAAACTTTCGTCCGAAAATGGAAGTTCCCGAGCGTCAGCATCCATGATGTCGATTTCTTTCACACTTTCAGCAACCATATTAGCTTGTAGTTTAGCTTTTCCATTCCCCCCCAAATCCCATTTTGACCAAATATCAGTGGCTGTCACCTTACAACCCCTTTGAGATGCAGAAATAGCTAAAAGTCCACGACCTGTTCCCACATCAAGAAGTTCATCACCTGATTTAACTTGTGCAAGGCTCAAAATCACCTCTCTGTGTGCGATTTTGATTGTTGTTGAGTATGTAAACATCCATAGGCCCGTCACAAGACAAATCAAACCATAGCCCAATACAAATCCATTGACTGAACCAATTACACCCGATAACGTAAATACCAGCCCGATAATAATTAAAAAGGCAACCCAAAATGGAGCGTCAACCCCATATCGCATAGTAATTTTCATTTATTTTGACCTCCTTCCCTACCTTGCATTTCGAAAAGCACTACATTGTGTTTTCAATAAAATGACGTTTGTTGCATACTATTTTTCTCGTTTCCATATTATAACATTAATACCTTTTTATTTGAAATGAAATTCTTGTATAAGCCTTATTTTGATTGTATGTATGTAACATTGATATAAATGGATTATGAGGTATTCGATATTCTTAGAATTTATCTATATACTTCTCAAAAAAACTAGTTTGGGAACAAAGAGAGGATAAATGTTGCTGTTAGGTTGCTCTTTTGCAAAATCAGCTTCATTTATCCTCTAGAAACGTTGATATATAAACGTTTCTTACTCTATTAACTGTGAAGCAACCTAAAATGAAAATACGTTTATACTCAATTAGATTTTTTAAATTTCTATTACTGATTTTCTATTTGTATGGTTACATACACTAACTGGCTTAGTGGCATGTCCAAAGTCATCTGTACACCAAGACTGCGATTGGAAAGCTAGGAATATACCAACCCATCTATTCTCTTCCTCAAAATGAATGAGTACACCACCATCTTGCCAGATCCCGTCGTCTGTTCTAAAATCCCTACTATTTCCTTGATTCATATGAATATCATGAATGCCTCTGCCTGGAGAAAACCCGAAATATTTATCTCTTTCATTTTCAGTTTTAAATTTTTCTCCGTAAGCATAAACTGTAGCTTTTTTAGTCATTGCCTCTTGCATATATTTATTAACTTTCTCATTTAAGTCATTGTCTGGTCCATTTTTTGTTGCAGGGAGAGGAATCATTTTTGAGGGATCAAATAAGCCACCACGAATATAATCTAATGCAATTTCGCGATTTTCATTAGTAACTTCTGTAAATCCTTCTTCGTAATTTGGAATAATTGTTATTTGTTTAGAGTTAAAATCTTCACTAACAAAATATAGGACTTCTGAAGGCTTTACCTTAGAGGCAACATTGATCGCAATCCTATAATCTTCCTCACTTTGATCATTCTTTGTTGCTCGGATATGCACTTCGTAATGGGGCGTCTTATCATATGAATCCACAGGTCTCACGTCAACAACCTTACCTTTTAGCACTCCGTATTTGAATAAGGGCATGAACTATTACCTCCTATAAAGTTATGATAATAAAACCTTATACCAAGATTAAATACATAATAATAATTGCTTGACTCTTGGCAGCATCATTAGATAAACACAAGTTCAAACTTTCTATTCATATAATCAATCACCATACGCCCATCCTTAGCAATATCACTACCAAAAACACCGTCTAGCTTGAAAAAAGTAGCAAGATCTGTCAACATCTCTCTCACGTTGTGTAAGCTGATCGACTGATTCTCATTAAGATTAACAATTAAACTTTCTATGCTGTCTAATTCTCTTTCTTTTACATCACCGAAGCCTCCTGAATGTACCTTTCTTCTTGCTATTTTAAGATTCTCGATTTTCGATAGGAGTGGTTGTCCAAAATGGCTCTTATTCGCACCGGTGTCTAAACCGAAATACAACGGGACTTGATTCTGACCTTTCACTTTCAAAATCGGATACCCACAGAAGAAAAGGTTGTTCTCTACACCATCTTTTTGTTGCGGTTTCTGAATTATTACCTGTTTTCGGCCATAGTCGATTTCCAGAAAAATATGTTGTATGATATCCCATCCAATGATACCGTCTACCTGCATTATTTCTTCTGTTTTAGGGTTTTGAATCATTAATAAATCATTCGCTAACACCAATGTAGGCTGATTATGAATCGTTAGCCCCTGTATGACAATTGAATCTATGACGGCCAAATCGGCACTAAAATTTTGGCTTGTTGAATTTCCAACCTCCAATTCTTCATCTTTCACAATATTAATATTACAGTCACTCATTAAAGCATTTGAGATGACGGTCATCCCTGCTCCGGTATCTAACCAAAAGCTTTTTTTATTTCCATTAATCATTACATCAACCGTTGGAGAGCCAGAAATACTTAGTTTCATTGGAATACGTATTTCATCGTTTAAGAAGGAGAACGTTGTTTGTTCAGACTTGCTGCAAGCTTTCGCAATTAAACGATTGCTTTGATCAATGCTTTGATCATCAAGAAGGCCGAGCATCTCTAATTGTTTCCATTCAGATTTAGTAAAATAAAGCTCAAATAAAATCTTGGCACAACTACTTCGCAATGAAAAATCATGAGGCTCACAATACAGATTCTTTAAAATTTCTGCAGCCAAACATTCTTTTCCTTCTGTAATTAATGTTAAAGCAGAGGCAAATTCTTTTTGTTCATCATTCATTTCTAAAGTTGCAAAATCAAACTTCTCCATTTTGTCTATCACTTTCAAATTATCCCCTTCCACAAAGAATTTATTTTTCTTTATTACTTCTTTATACTTCCAACAAATTCCTTCTAACTAAACTGAATTTCATCGTTAGTTGAAGTATCCAACCTTTTTGAAAAACTAAAAAGAAGCAGCCTTTCGACTACTTCCCCATCTGATTCAAATTTGTTTCTGTCTCTAAATATTTTGTACTGGAAAGCTTCATATGCTTACTAATTGCTCATACCACGCTACAACTTTTTATTTTTAATACTATTTCTCAGGCTATGAACTATACAAATAAAGCTATTACGACATATTAATAGTAATGTAAAGCTAATTTAGCCTTACACCTCCGAAGCTTGTTACTAAGGGTCACTCCTATCCCAAGTGACCCTTTTTATAGTTTTTTCCCATAATGAACTTAAAAGTATATCCCCTACGCTCTTTTCCATTGTCATAATATTATTATGAATTATGGCCGTGTAATTGTTATCAAAGAGTTCTCTGGAGTAAGATAGGAACCATTAGCGACAGAAAACTCTAACTGTTGCCTATCAATTTCAGAGTAATGAACGACCTTCTCCTTGTTGATAAAAACTATTAAATAAATATCATCACTCGTGTCTATTCTACTATCATTAAATTCCAAACCTATCATCTTGTTAAGACTATCCCTCGGGGTATATGGCGAAAAGAGATATGCTTTTTCCCAATCAAATTTTATTATTTCATTCAAATCTATAGCTGTAATATTTTTTGTATTGGCTGTTTTCGTATAGATTGTTGATATTAAAACAAAAAGACCAAGTTTAACCTACACATTTTGTAGATTAATCCGATCTTTATGTTTTGAGCTTTCGTAAATTTTTCTTAAACTGGACAGTTTAGTTAACGGGATCATTGTCCCACGCACCCGTACGTCCTACTCTGGCTACTGATATAATAAATTCTATTAAAAAAAGGTCAACCAGTAAAAACTGGTTAACCTTATAATACGAAACCACCCGTTACTTGAATAAGAAAAACAATATTTATTACTTCTATTCGTTAATATTAAGTATCTTGTAATAAGCAAAAATGATGGTGGAGATACCAATCCCAAAAAGGATACTTCCAGCAGCTAAGAAATTATTTGTATAACCTTCAATTACAATTAGGTATTGCGAAGTGTCCATCCCACCTTGTGTAACTATCCGATATTCAGCAAGTGATAATCCAATATCAACACTGAAAAATAGCAATATAAAACCAATTGCAGTTATTACAGAACCTAAAGAAACTAAACCTTTTAATTTTTTTTGTCATTACTCTTCCTCCAATCTATTCTTTCACTAAACTGCACCGTTAGTTGAATAGCAACAATCTTTACGAAAACAGCCTTTGTATTAAAAGGCTCTTGTAACTCCGTATTTAACAAATCTTTATTAGTACTGGATCCACCTAAAACAACTATAAAAAGGATGATAAACATTTTTTCAATGACAACACCCTCTTAAAAAATTTGTTGATTTTTCCTGTTTTTTGTTTTATATTTACAATATCCATGTGCTGTTTAACAGGTAACTGTTAGGCAGCTTTTTAATTATCAGCATGCAATATTTACTGATACACTAATGACTATAATGAGTAACTCCCATATTACACAAAATTCTATATGTTTCTGATCTCGGCCATCCTCTGGCGTATAAAGATAATTCACTAACCGTTTCAGCTTCTGAACCATCACTTATCCACTAATACCAAGCATTCATGCAACGATAACTTTTTTGAACATTTGGCACCTCTAATTGTTGCAGTCCATTAATGATCCTATCCACTTCTATGAAATCAATTTACTGACTTATTTGTAGTGCTTCTAAAATTTGAATAATATCATATGCTGTTTACATTGTAATTTTCCAAAAACACATTTGTTTTCCCTTGCTCCGATAGCTTCGTAGATTGCCTTACGATGCTTGTTAGTCGTTAATACACGACCGTTGATTTATTCATGTTACAACCTCCTGAAAATTATCTAAGGTATTTCGTGGAATATTTACAAATAAAGGAGTTGTTATTAGTGTCTTCAAAAAAAGTATCTATCGGTCTAACGCAATTTACAGACTTTACTTTCAAAGGCGTTACTGGTAAGACTTCAATGGTTAGACAAATAAAATATCAAGATGATTACAATCCTGCTTTTGATTACTGGAAACCTTTACGGGATGGTATCCGAAAATTTCATGAGAAGGAATTTAGTAACGATTACCTAATTTCTCTTGCTAACAAAGTTTCTCAAGCTAAACAAAAGAATTACTTGGAAGCAGCCAAAGCACATTTAAAATTTATAAAAAATAAAGAAATTGAATGGTTTGACCCTGGCAAATCCAATTGGTATAGCGATTATTTAACTGTCCGTTCATCACCAGAACTTGGATTAATGATTGATGGTGTTCCACACTTAATCAAGTTATATTTCAAAGGGAAGGACGAACGAATTGATAAAAATAAATGCCGCTCATCTTTAACACTATTAAAACAATCTGATTTCACCATTGATCATTCTCCTGATATAAAACCAGCAATTTTAAACGTTCAAAAAGGTAGGTTAATTTCAGATGAACCCTCTACTGAAGATCATCTAATTGCACTTGAGTCTGAAGCAGCACAATTTATGGTTATTTGGAACAAAATCTAATCAAATTCGAGCCCCTGTGTGCATACACATGTGCTCCAAATCGAATTAGTGTTTTTTAAAAAATCTATTTCTCAGGCTATGAACTATACAAAAAAACTATCACGACATATTAATAGTAATGTAAAGCTAATTTAGCCTTACACCTCCGAAGCTTGTTACTAAGGGTCACTCCATCCCAAGTGACCCTTTTTATAGTTTCTTTCTTCAAAATATTCATCAATGGAATTCTACTGCTCCATTATCTGCAGCCATTTCGAACGCATCTTGCCATAGTTCGTACTGACCTATCCACCAATCTCCATTATCTAGGGACTTTGCAAAATCCTCTGCTTTTACTTTATTTTTCGCAAAATCCTTTGCAAGTTTCTTAGAAACTATTGGGCCTATAACTCCTTCGTTGTCGGCAAAATTTATTAATTCTTGGAAGTCATTACCATCAGAAAATTCCTCTAATTTTGCTCGCCACCAGTTATATCCTCTATAACTACCTGCACAAAATTCAATACCTTCTTCCCATGTATAAACTGTTTGTGGATTAACACCCTCACCACGACCAGGGAAATTTTCTTCAGACCATTCCATACTTTCACCAAGTTTCCATTGGTTATCCCAATCTAGTACTTCGCCATCTTCATCTAATTCAGGGTTTTCTACAACTACCAATTTTCTGTAAGCAGTAATATCTAATCCCATTTTCTAATTCCTCCTTAAACTTGTTATGACACATAATCCTCTAAAACGATTCACACATTCTTCTACTTTGATCAGATTCAAAATCACAATGATAATAATGATATGTGACTATCTTCTCTAACCCCGCTATCTGAATAACCACAACTAAAACAAGTAACCCAATCGCAGTCATGGTCAGTCGCGTTTGCACCACAACCTATACAAATGTCGCTAAGACCTAATCTTTTCAATCTAAACACCTACCTGTAAATATCTTACAACCATTCTTACTAATGCGCTGTATTTTTTTAAATAAAGATTTAATGTGATACTCCCAGATTAATGACGGTATATCTCTATTGTTCCACAAAAATCAAGCACACCTTTTCCCTCAAATTGTGCAGTAATAATTTGGTTTTAACGCCTAATTTATGTTAACCTGAAATCGTAGTTTAATTAACATATATTGGAGGATTTGAAATGTCTCATAATTTTAGCTTTTATTCTCTCATTGTTTCTGCAATATTATTTGTCATCCTTGTATTCATGAATTTTTTTGGATATTGGACGGCAGATAGCTTCCAACAAATACTCTATTTCATTTGTATGGTATCAGTAGTTTTTGGTGCGGGTATTGAAACAGGAAAAAAACTAAAAAACAGAAGCTGATTAGAAGATTTTAATTGGCTTTTTTATTGCACATTTTCCTTCGAATTTTCACTTCGCGCATCTACGCATATTATTAATTTGCCATTTCCCGATGCTCCGTAGATGCCCATAAGTCGCTTTACTTTCAATATTTCCAACTTTAATATTATGGTAATAAATGAATAAAACGGAGTCTAAGTTCAATGTTTTCATAAAAATGATTTTTCGGAGGAATTATTATGTTGATTAGAACTGCAAAAGTTCAAGATTGTTATCTATTAAGCAATTTAGCTTATAAGTCAAAAGCCTATTGGGGATATACAGAAGATTTTCTACAACAATGTAAAGATGATTTAACTGTAACAAAAGAGTACATAGAAAAAAATCCCGTTTACGTAATGGAGAGTGACAACAAGATAGTAGCATTTTATAGCTTTACTATAAATGAATTGAAATTGGATGCATTATTTATAGATCCTGATTATATCGGTAAAGGATTAGGAAGAATGATATGGGACCATTTATTAAATAAAGCGAAGGAGTTAGGAATAAGCGAGTTTACTCTTGATAGTGAACCTAACGCGGAAGGTTTTTATTTAAAAATGGGAGCGAAGAATATTGGCTCTACTCCATCTACTGTGTTTCCTGACCGTCAACTTTCTCTAATGAAAGTTAACGTGTTTTAAATTTTATGTAGGTATATGGTTTGCCATTTGTAACATACGAATTGGAGGAATGGCTTTACGTCCATTGTCTAAACAATATTTTGTTTTTAACTCTTCTAAAATGAATGAAAAATCAACAAGTTCATTGATTTGGCGAAGTATATTATCTTTTGGCACAACAATATCGTAGATCGCCATATATGGACTTAAATTAAGGGTTTCTTGATTTGAAATCATCGGGGGCACCACCTACACATTAATTCTTTTAATATAAAGGAAAGCGTGACTAAAATAATAGTGTGATACATTGCGTTGTTTGGAGAAGCATCGCTCGACTCCTGCGGGAAAGCGAGACAGACGAGACCCCGCACGAAGTGAAGCGTAGGAGGAGGCTCGGCGCTCGCCCGCGGAAAGCGAGCGGAATGCTTTGGAAAACAACAGTAGAGTCACAGTGCCAAATGAATACCTCGCAATGTGAGAAGAATAGACTTTTTCAGTGCCCTCAAAAGATCATTCATCTTTTTTCAATTAAGTGCTTTTTCGATTTCCTTTAACATAAGTATAATCTCCTCAATCACAATCTCTGGCTCATCATGATGTATATAATGTCCACTATGACTAGCAATCCGAAACTTGCTTGACGTTGACAGCTTCTTGAATTCTGCTTGGAGATTTTGTTCAATTTCCAATATCTTTTGAGATGGCCATCCCTCTTCTCCACTATCAGGTAAACCTCTTGCAATAATTGTGAGAGGAAGGTCAGTTTGTCTTGAATGATCAACAATTTGCTTATAGCTCTGCATTTTATCAATATTTTCACTATTCAACGAAGGGTTTTCTAAATATTCTCTATTTCCTGCAACCAGATTTTCCGGTAAAACCTGTTCATAAGCAAGTTCTTTAAATTCCGGTGCAGCGTCAACCAAAATCATGCCGCAAATATCGAGTGGATTGAGACTGGCAGACAATCTCGCGATTAAACCACCAAAAGAATGTCCTACTAGTATATATGGTTTCTTTACGTCAAGTTCTTGCAACAATTCTGAAAGCTCCTCGACCAAATCATGACAAGTTTGCGGGACAGCTGTTACTGAACTACTTCCAATACCCACCCTTGTGTAGGACAAGGTTGACGTTACATCCGATATTCGATCTTGGACCTTTTTCCATATCTCAAAGCTATCGCCTAATCCAGCTATAAAGATGACACTCGGAGCACTGGTACATTGATATTTCGTATACAGACTGCGATTATCACCGATATAGATTATCTTTTTATTTTGTTTATTCACTTTTAATCACCTATTCCAATTATAGGCCTTATATTACTTATATCTCCACAATGATTCTTAGAGACCTGGCAAATAATCTTTCATTTTCCAAACTCCTGTTAGAGTCATGAGCAACATAACTTTTAACTCCTATTCCTTATCACGTATTATTAATGCCACTATGCATAATTTCGGGTAATGCTTTAAGCCTTAAGTCTTGCATAAAATTAAATACCTGTTCCTTCTATGATTAGGGTTATAACTCGAAACAGCAATGTTTGTGTTTTGACAAGGAAAAGTTAATGGCAAAAAGGCTAGGCCTTTTCTCTCTTTTAAATAGCTTATTATTGCACGAATTGGAAATAACAGTTGTTATTACGTTATACGTTATATCGCCAAACGTAATAAACTTTTAAAAGGATATATTGTATGAAAAAGGATAGATTTTCAGAGCCTTCACTGTTTATTTTAATTAGTCTGGCAGAAAAAGATTGTCATGGCTATGCAATTATGGAGGATATTGAAAAGAATTATAGTATTAAGTTAGGTGCTGGAACTTTATATGGAGCAATTACACGTTTAGAAAATGCGGGCTATATTCAAGTGCTTGAATCAGATGATCGCAAAAAACCTTACAGGCTAACAGATGCCGGACGTGAATATTTAAGCAACCAAATTAAAGATATCCAAGCAATAACTACACTTGGCGCAAAAAGGCTTGGGCTTATATGAAGTGGTTAATTTATTTCTATCCAAAAAGTTGGAGAAAACGATATGGCGATGAATTATTTGATCTATTAGAACAAAAAGATTGGACATTCTTTATGACGATTGATTTACTCAGAGGTATAGTTGATGCTTGGAAAATCGAAATAAAAGAACGAGAAGTTTTTGGCATTCGAATGAGTAATGTATTATTGCTTGTCGGTTTGATTAATATACTTATTATTCTACAATACAGATCATCACAGGAGGTCATTTTTATGGAACAAATTGCGTTAATCATTGCAATGGTATCGTTTTTCTTAGCAGTATCTATTTTCATTGTGCATCTTTTTAAAGAAGGATTACAAATGGCTTTTTCAATCAGCACTAAATTATCGAAAATGAGTCTCGGATTTATGGGCATATATGGTTTGAGTTTTATTACATTTTTAGTACTAACTAATTAACTATCGTATAAAAACTCTATAACATAAAACTAATTATAATTAATAAAGCGTATTCGATTTCTCCCGAATACGCTTCTATTTTCTAATGGCGAATAAATTAAAATCGCCCCATTCTTTAATTATCCTCCGCCAATTCTAACTTCCTGTTATGTAAATAATTCGAATAAAATAAAACGATTAATACTAGTCCTACGATAAATGATACATTCCCTATTTTCAGAAAAACGATCTTTGTATAGTTGTCTAACGGAGTCAATTGGAAAATATAATATAGTGTCAAAGGGATTCCAACTAAAGAAGCCAATAATATATTTTTATTGTTCCAATAACCAAATAAGGTTTTTATGAAATAAGTGAAAAAAATCCAAAGACTAAAAACGATTAAAGCATGCGATATTCTATCAGCTAATTGTCCCTTCAGTACAGTTAAAAAAAGAATAGAAAACACGACTACTGTAACAAAAGGAGCAAACACAATTAACTTATCCATTCTTTTAATTGGTAATCGTAATTTTGAATCAGCAACCAATGAAAATGAAGCTCTTTGTAAATATAAAAATAAACAAGCAATCATGATCAATCCTAAATATAACAATAAAATACCTTCCTTCAGCCCTTTATCCTAATAAAGGAAATTTGTTTTTGTTAAAAACATAGAATATTATACTAAAATATAGAACTTTATACCATATTTATTGCAACAATGCTCTGCCAATTTTTTTATTAGAATATTTGGGTTTTGTTTCAATTTAAACAACTGTCCACCGAATAAACAAATACTTAATTTTACAGTATTAAATGCGAGTAATTTCACGAAATCACTTTAGGCCAAATTGCAGCCCCCTTTCAACAGAATGTCTTTTACAGTCATTGTAAAACCCCCTACTTTCACTACTATTCACATAATACCTGTGTTTTAAATGCTTGTTTAAGACGAAAATTGCTTTCTTCACTGTTGTTTAATTGTATTTCCGCTTCAAGAGCATTTATTTAGCAATTGGAAAATAGTTGACAACCAAGGATTACAAATGTAATATCGAATTACGGATTACAGTTGTAATACTTGGAGGTGAATTTCAAATTATGAAAGAATTACCTAAAATATCTGAAGCTGAATTGGAAATTATGAAAGTTCTTTGGTCAAAATATCCACAAACAGCAAATGAAATTATTAAAGTACTAGAGTCAACAACAGATTGGAAACCGAAGACGATTCGGACGCTTATTAATCGGTTAGTTCAAAAAGAAGCTATTTCTTATCATCAAGACACAGGGCGTGCGTATGCTTATTATCCTTTAGTTTCTCAAGAATGTTATTTACAAGTAGAAACAAAATCCTTACTTAAGCGTTTCTATGGAGCAGCATTTAAACCATTACTTGTGAATTTCTTAAAAGAAGAAAAACTGTCTTCAGAAGATATTAACGAACTCAAACGTATTCTGGATGAGAAGTCTGAGGAAAATCAGAGGAAGGATCGCTAATAATGATAGATATCTTCGTAAATCTCTATCTACCTCGTTTTTTTGATTGGGTGTTAGAAACCTCAATTATGGCAAGTATACTAGTCGCTCTAATCTTAAGTGTGAAAATTTTGCTTAGAAATCAGTTAACTCCACGGTGGCAATATTTGTTATGGATGATATTAATTGTTAGACTTTTATTGCCTTGGTCACTAGATAGTTCCTACAGTATCTATTCTATCTTTTCCTTTAGTAATGGAACTGTAGCTACTACTTCAAAAGAACATGAGCAAGAATTAGAAGTTATAGACGATTCAAAGATAGCCACAAAAAATGTTTCATATATATCTAGTTCACCCAAAGTAGCTGAGGAAAATAAAAAACAAATACACAATAATACAAAACGAAATGATGAACCGTTTTCTTTTTATACAATCCTTGTATACATTTGGCTTACTGGAGTCATCATTTTGGGCTTTACTACCATCATTATAAACAGGCGTTTATTTCTTTACATAAAAGGACAATCGATGATAACAGATCAAAGGATTGTCACTATCTTTGAGAATTGTAAAAAATCTATGTCTGTACAACAAGATATCCCACTGTTTTTAGCTGGAAAGATATCGAGTCCAACTGTGTTCGGCTTTATTCGGCCAAAAGTTTTATTGTCAAACGTACACACGGAAGTGCTAAATGAGCAACAGTTACGATACGTTTTCCATCACGAATTAGCCCACATCAAACGAAGTGATGTTGGTGTGAATTGGCTTATGTATAGCTTACTCATTTTAAATTGGTTTAACCCCATTCTTTGGTATGCGTACTCTCGCATGCGGGAAGATCAGGAACTAGCCTGTGATGCGTTAGCTCTTACATATATAAATCCAAAAGAGCAACTTGCATATGGTCATACTATTATTAGCCTTTTAGAACACTACTCCAATTATTATCAAGTACCAAGTTTAGCAAACTTAAGTAGAAATAAAAGAACCTTAAAAAGGAGAATTTTGATGATTAAAAAGTTTAAAAAGAACTCTTATCGCTGGTCTCTATTTGGAGTTGCTACTGTAATTGCTGTATCTTCTATATCTCTAGTAAATGCACGAGCAGATATACCAACGAAAGAACAAATTGAAGTTAGTAATGATATGAAAGAAACAAAAACTGAAGTTCCTATACAGCAAATTGTAGAAAAAATGATTGGTACAAAAGAACAGGCATTTGCAGATTTTCATACCTCAGAGAATAGATATGAAGCTATACTTGAAGAAATTGAAGTAGCACGTAATGTGTTAACAAAAGAGGAATTTGATCAATTAATCAATTTGGAAACAGAAGAATATACTATTACTAAAGAGATGAGAGCCTTAGGGGGACCGGAACATTTTGATCCGGATAAACATAAAAAATTAGAGGAAATTAGTAAAGCTGCTGGACCCTTATGGAAAAAAATCTATTCACATTTCACATTTACTATAGAAGAAGCACAGGAGTTAGTTGATTTTCCGATAAAGAAGCCAGCTTATCTACCGGGAGGTTACGAACTAAAGAAGGAAGAAGTTGAAACAGCTATTACGACGAAGAAACTGAATCCAGTCATTCACTCAGAATATAGAGGCGAGAGGAAGTTTGGCTTTAAAATTTATCAATCTGCTATTTTAGAAAAACCAAGAAAACCTGGCATTATAGAAATTGGCAAAGATCCTTTCTATGAACGTATATATGACAACATAGAAAGTTATGAACTGGAAGGTACACAATTCACTTTTGCTAAAAGTACTGGAGAAAATAGTAAAGCCATGAAGATGATTGTTCCTGAAAAAGGAAAGGACAGTGCCTATCAAATAGTAATCATTGATGATGTTTTAAATAAGGCAGAGTTAGAAAAAATCATGATTTCATTTTTGAAATAAATGTAGTAAGTCTAATTCCATCAACAACAAGAAGAGATTTTTAAGGTAAAAATGAAAAAATTTTTATGTTAAAAATAGCGCCATTTTTAGGCGTTTATCATATCATTTATCAATACTAAAGTATCATTTTTGAATACAGCTTTATTTCATTCAAAAAGGAAGGGAAAAGAATCCCTTCCTTTTTTAGTGCACAACCTTTTTATTGATTAGCTTGGTACTACCAAAAGCAATTACTAGTGCTATTAAAGAAATAACAAGTGGCGGAATAAAGCTTGTATTTCCAAACACCACTTGTGATGATAAAGTCGAAGCCTCTTCCCATTGGTTGCTAGGCGTATAAAACATTGTTAATAGCATACCTGAAAGTACTTGCAATACGACAAAAGCCAGCGTAAAAACCCCTGCAAATAATAAGTGTTTTTTCAAGTTAATCCCTCCCCTCTTATATATTACTACGACTTAAGTTTAAATAAGTTTCACAATATTCTATTTAGAAATTATTCTGTAACACCTCTGTATCCTTGTATGGTGTTATGATCAATGTTTCTAGTTCATTCATACTTATTTTGTTGTGTACTACTTTGTCTAGCTAGCGTCTATAACGCCTCGGCCGTTTTTATGTTACACTTTACACAAATTACATACTGAGGTGATATTATGGAAAACAATAAATTGATTTGCAAGTCTTGTGGTAGTGATTCATTTTCTCAGGGGAAACTTGATGGTTACGCTGCTTTAAGACCAGTTGACACAATTTTTTCTAATGGATCTCCACTTATTTTCACTCTGTGTCAGAATTGCGGAGAAATAGCTTCTATTAAGGTGAAAAAACCCCATAAGTTTACTAGCTCCATATAGTTTTATTCAGGGTCACTAGCCTGTAAGTGACCCTTTTTATTTAACCCCCAAAAACAAACATGTAATTAGCCCCGCTTCATATACCTTCCCCACATCTTATATTGTACTATCCTTCAAAAATGAAATAGCAAAATCACGAAAACTATTTGCGACAAATGAACTTTTTCTCTTTTTATTCCAAGCAATCCCTACCGTTTGAAAGCAATCAGGATTTGAAATTTTTAATATCTTTACATTGTCTAAATACTGATCTAAAAATGAATATTTAAAAATAAAAGAGATGCCCTTTCCTTCGTTCACCAATTGTAAAATAATCGATAAATCTTCACCTTCAAAGGCAATTTGCGGAGTAAAGCCTGCTCTTTCAAATAATTGATTTTCTGTTGTGCGGAAATTTTGTCCTGTTTCTGACAAAATAAACAATTCATCCTTAGCCTCGATTAGTGAAACACTTTCTTTAGCAGCTAGGGGATGATCTTTCGGCACTACTAAAAAGACTTCTTCTGTAAATAATGGCACCCACTCTATTCTGTCATCTTTAATTGGATTAATGACGATCATTAAATCAATTTCACCACAAATTAATTTTTGTAGCGCTAATTTATCAGGTAATAAATACTGTCGGATTTTAACATTTGGGCGTTTTTTATAAAAATCATAAAATAATTTTGGCAGTAGTTTTGAATTCATTACATTAATCGCTATACTATCTTCTCGTATATTTGCGAGTTCTTGAATTTCTGATTTTGCCTCTTGTAAATCATCTAGAGCCTTTTCCACCTTCTCATAAAAAATGCGTCCATATTCATTCAAACGAATAGATTTCCCTTTTCGATCAAAGAGTGGTACTCCAATATCATCCTCTAAACGAGCAATCGTTTTGCTTAATGAAGATTGCGAAACCTCTAATTCCAATGCCGCTTTCGACATATGCTCCAAGCGGGCTACTACTATAAAATACTCTAATTGAGTTAATTGCATTATTAGTCACCTTCTTATGCTTATTACTATAAAGGAATAAGCTCATTCATTCAAAAATATTGAATACGTTTTTTAGTGAAAGCTATACTACACATGTAAAGTAGACTTACAAATATGGGGAGGCAATATTATGAATGTTAGAGATTTTGAAGGTCGAGTTGTCTTAATCACTGGAGCAGCTACTGGTATTGGCCGTGCTACAGCAATCGCTTTTGCACGTCGTGGCGCGAAAGTTGCTATTGGCGATGTTGATGACCGTGCACAAGAAACTGTAGAACTAGTTCAACAAGCAGGCGGAGAAGCAGTATTCTTTAAAACAGATGTAACAAGCCCAGAGCAATTGAAATTACTTGTTGAAAAGACAGTAGAGAAATTCGGTGGATTACATCACGCATTCAACAATGCAGGCGTTTTAAACAAACCAGCAAAATTCGTTGATATTGAAGAAGTTACTTTTGATAAAGTAATGGCAGTTGACGTTAAAGGTGTATTCTTTGCGGTGAAACATGAACTTGAATACATGGTTGCTAATGGCGGTGGTACAATTGTAAATACAGCTTCAGTAGCTGGTGTCATTGCTGATCCAAATATGGCACCATACGTAACAGCAAAACATGCCGTAACGGGTTTAACAAAAGCAGCTGCAATTGACCACGCTCGAGACGGTATCCGAGTAAACGCTATCGCACCTGGTTTAACAGAAACACCAATGACTCAAATGTGGAAAGATAATCCTGAAGTTTGGAACGAAGTTGTTTCTAACGTTCCATTGGGTCGAGCTGCTAAACCAGAAGAAATTGCTGAAGTCGTTGTATTCCTTTCTTCAGACGCTGCAAGCTTCTGTAACGGCTATGTTTATGTAGCAGATGGCGGACAAGTTGCTCACTAAGTCAATTTCGTAAATATTTATTCCTAAATAATAGAATGACAAAAAATAGACCAAGACGGATATCTTGGTCTTATTGTTTATTCAAATACAATATCTGTTCAACCAACAACGAAAACATATTATGGGGAATAAAAAAACATAAACGTAATACAATCCTCGTAAACGTTCATGCCTTTTCCCTCTTTCCTATGTATTTGCATTCCTAAGTTACTCACTAATCTTCTCTAAAGCATTAGTAAGTTCATTTAGCCAATGTTTCCCACCATAAACGACAAATATCGTTTCATTTTCTTCTCTTTCAAAAATATGGAATCTTTGCGATATGAAGAGATTTAAGCCGAGTTCAGTTCGATCTATTTCTTTTAAATCCAACTCCCAATATAAATGAGGATTTAAATTGATAGCATGCACACAAAAAATTAATCGTTGGTTTGTTAATAATAGTCGCCCACCATCAGAACGAGTTATACTGTAAAACATATTTGCAAAGCCCGAGCGAATTGGTATTTCATGTTCACGCATTTCATTTCCATGAAAAAAGATTTTTTTATATTTGGGTTCTTGTTCATCCAAATTATAAGTGATTTGTTTAGCTTTTGATGTAATAATATAGCTACCACAATACGCACAACTATTATCCTTTGGATCAAATGCTGCAGCACAGTTGGGACAATTTAAAGACTTTGCCATTGCTCATTCTCTCCTCTAATAATCAATGATTTACTAATTATAGAAATTATTCCTTCATATAGTATACTTTTAATTACAAAGAATACCAGTAAAGAATGGGATTCAATTGAGTAGCCAGTCAATATTATCGTTTAACCTTTAAACCTAGCACTTCAGCAAAGCCAATTGCTTGTTCAGTGGAAACCACACAGCCATTTAAATTATTCAATGTTACATTTAATCGTTCAAAAGTGCATGTACTAATATCCACATTGTTGAGAGGCGTGTCGCTAAAATCAACTTCATCAATATTACAGTGTTCAAATTTCACTTTCTTAAATTGGCAGTCGTAATAGCTTGTCCCACGTAATGATGACTGCACAAAACAAATTTGTTTTAGTCTTGCTACTCCAAAATTACATAAATTCATCACACAATCTTCAAAAGAAACATTCCCTAAATGGGCCTCCGAGAAATCAACACCTAACAGCTTACAGTTTTTAAATGTAACTCGATGTATAATTCCTTCGTTGAATTTTGAGTTAGATAAATCGCAGTTTTCAAAGATGACATCAGTCATATCAATTTTATTGAAATTCGAGTTAATCAAAGATACTTTTTGAAACATTACTTTGGATACTATTAAACGCTCAATACTATCATTCTCTCTACTTGTATTCGTAATTAGCTGATTCGATAGATAAGGTTCTTCATCATAAAAAATGTCTTCAAAAGTTCCTTGAGCCAAATCATTTGGAATAAGCGGAAGTTCAATTTTAAATTTTGTCGTCATTCTATTTGTCCTTTCTCACTTTTATTATCTTAATTCTACTCTATTATAATTGATATAACTTTAATAAAGGCTGTTTTCGAAAAGAATGTTGCTATTCAAATAAAGTTAGCAGGATAATTCAATAAGATACAAGAATAAGTATGCTGATTATCGAATACTTAAGTATCTTTGATTCGGGGGGAAGTGTATGTACGATTACATAAGTATTCATTCAGATAAATTAGCCTTATTTATTAAAACTGATGTCATTGAAAATTTCTTAATATTAAATATGAGTTGCACTAAACTAAGTACACTAGTGTTTACTAAGGAGTTAAGTGGCTCCAGTATCATAATTAGAGGAATTAATGCTAATTTACAAGGTAATTATGCGTATGATTCCGCAGATGAATTTACGGAGATAAATTTAATTGGGATTGACTTTCCAGATAACTCTAATGGTGATTTAGAGGATGAAATATTGAAAATTGCACAGGAAATTTCAAATGAGTTTTTATGGAAAATTGATTTAAGAGAGTAAATAAGTAAGCTTTCCTTATTAAACTAACAATGCTTTAGTTGAAGAAGATAGCCAAATCAGAAGCAACTTGGGAAAACAGCCTTAATATTAAGGAGTTTTACTTTAGATTTAGTTACCTCATATGTTCTGAACAAATAACTCTTGCTCAATTCAAATTACCACAACCCAAACGATTGTGGTAGAAAATATTATGCGTTCTTCCTTAATTATTTATTACGTTTTGAGGAAGTGTTTTCGTTGTATTGTTTTTCATTGTATGCATTGTTCAATTGTTCAGTAGTTAGATCATTTTCTTCACGCACATCTAAATCATCAGGGCTTAAATCTGCTCCAAATTCTACTTGTTCTTCTTCACTTTTATTGCGTTTTTCTTTTGCCAAAATTATCACCTCCGATATATAAATTATCCATTTTGGCGTAAATTATACTTGTCAGAATATATGCTAAATGTTACGTTATTTCCTCGGTAATAAACTATTCTGGTATCATTTAGGAAGTGCCATTTCAACGATGCGGATTGTTTCATTAATATAGATTAGATAAAAGGAGAAATAATTTATGGCTGAAAAATATGTACACCACATTTGCATACAAACGAATACATATGATGAATCTTTAAGTTTTTACACTGAAATATTAGGATTTGAAGTAGCACAGGAGTCACCAAATTTCCACGATAGACATTTTAATACTTGGTTAAAACTTGGAGCATTTTATATCGAACTCCAAACTGGAAAGTATAATGAAGTCCTTGATACATGCAATTCAAATGCTCAAGGCATTGTACATTTCTGTTTATGGGTGAACTATCTCTCTCAAGAAGTAGAACGGTTGAAGGATATGAATGTTCATTTTATTCGCAAAAATGATGAAATTTTTTATAAGGTTGAAAATGGCCAGCTATGTAAGTTAAAAGCACCTGAAGGAACTATTATAGAACTTCGCGATAATACGGGAATAAAGTGATCAGGGATTTTTCTTCATATCTCTTCGCTTTTTTCAGAAATACGCCAGGACTCATTATAATAATGAGTCCTGGTCTTTTGTTTAGATGGCTAAATATAGCTGTTCTAAGTTTTTCACTACTTATAATCCTTTCATTTTTTGTCCAAACTATAAGCAAAACCCCTTTACTCCGCAAGATTACACAGAATTTCTAAAAGTAGGGATCAAAAAATGAAGAAAAAAATAACGTTAATAGTAAGTTTAGCAGCTGTACTATTACTTTCCGGGTGTTGGGATGTTACTGAACCACAAAGAATGTACTATATTGACGGAATTGGTATCGATTATAAAGATGGTCAATATGAAATATATATGCAAATCATTAATTTTGCGAATGTAGCTAAATCAGAAGCGCCTACTCCTCAAGCAGCACCGTCTGAAATTGGATTTGCTAAAGGTAAAACGATGGAAGAAGCCTTTTTTAAATTATATCGCTCCATCGACCAAAAAGTATTCTGGGGGCATATGACTTTTCTTCTTTTTTCTGAGGATGCCTTAAAGAACGGCAATTCCATTCCTATTATTGACAGTTTTTTACGTCATCGGGAAACAAGATATCAAATATTGACATATGTTACAAAGGACTCTATTAAAGATATTCTTTTAGTCACACCAATATTAAATAAATCACTAACAGCTTCAAAGCTAAGCAATCCAATGCATACAAAAGAGCTACAAACATATGTAGAGCCCGTGGATTTGCGAAAACTACTTATCAACTTAAATGAGCCGAGTCATGAAGTGAATATTCCACTTGTATCAATTAATAAAAACTGGGAAACGACTGATAAACCAACAGAGGAAACTGCTTTATCTGGTTTCGGAGTAGTTTCAAAAGATGGATTTAAAGGCTATATAAATGATGGGGAGGCAAGGGGTATCCAATGGATGTATTATAAAAAAACCCGGGGAGACGTAACGATTAAATTAAACAATAAAGAAAAAGAATACTTAACAGTTGATTTAGAAAAATTAAGTACCAAAATTAAACCAATTGTAAAAAACAATGAAGTAACATTTGAAGCGGAAATAAAATTAAATGCAATCATCAATGGTTTCAAAGGGAAAGTAACTACCGATCAAATAAGAGAAGGTATTATTAAGGAAGTTAAAAAAGATATAAAAACATCCTATGAAGCAGGTTTACAAATGGATGTTGATGTTTTCCGCTTATCAGAGCAGCTATACCGAAAAAACATAAAGGCATGGAAAAAAGTACAGAAAGATGGCAAAATTCCATTGACAGCCGACACTCTTAGTAAAATAAGTATTACTGTAAATAAAGTTAATCCTGGTCGAAAAACATTTGCTGAAACAATTAATGAATAGCGATATTAATGATGTATTGGCATAATGATGAAAGAAGTTAAAACACATTTGTGTCAGCTATCCAACGATCTATTCAATTCATTGAAATAAATTCTCATTCGAACTGTGATTTTTCGTTCTATGTGTTATAATGCTGTTGATGGCTAAGCCATTATAAGGGCAAGACCAATTCTGAGCTGTAGCGTTGTCATACGCTACAGCTTTTTAAATTGTTATTTTTTTAAAAATTCGGACGTTTAATCGGACGACGAACTACTATCACTGCAACTAGATGTATCACTATAACTAGAGACACTATCCGAGCAATTGTCTGTATTTGAATCTTCCATGGATACAAATGTATTTGTTGAACTATAATCTATATGAGTACTCGAATGATTGGAATGACTTCTTGTTGAACTATCATGATTAGTGAATTCCTTTTTTATTAAGCTAATCACACCTACTAAAATAATGAATCCGATAATTACAATAAAGAATCCCATTCTTCTCTCCCCCTTTCAGATAACAATTAAATTTTATCATTATGAGAGTTGATTAACCATTTTTAACCAAACGAAATAGAAGACGCTACTCGCTTTCTAAAAGGTTAAAATTCGTTCGTTACAACATTGAACCCTAACGTTTCAGCTTCTTGACGGTCAAAACCTTTATCTACATGCATACACCAAAATTTTGAACGTACTTCAGAACTCACTAACTCACTCAGTTTTCGTAATGACAAGTGCACATTGCCCTCATAATCAGCTTTACAAGTATCTACATAAACAAAATCGAAGACCTTTGGATTTCGTAAAGATTCTTTTAGGTAATTTGTATCTCCTGTATAATAAATAAGTTTGTCATCTATAGATAATTCAATTGAATAAGAAGGTATTTCTTTAACATGACTAGACCTTTCGAAAAGTACTTTACAGAAATTAAGTGTGTACTGTGTATCCGATTGACATTTTTTTATGAAACATTGAACTCCTGGCATAATGCCATTAATGGCCAACAATTCTTCAATTTTTACATCATAAGCGGAATAAACAGATACATTAGGTTTTGCCATTTCGCCATGGCAATAATAGCTATAAAAAATAAAATCAGCAAGGCTACCAACATGGTCCGCATGAGTATGAGTGATCAATACATGGATATGCTTGATACCTTCCAGTTAACTATTTTCCTTAATTCGGTGAAAAATATTGCTACCACAATCAATTAACAACATCTGATTTCCTACTTTATAATACGCTGAATTATTACCTAATTTCGTATTAAATGCACTTCCAGAGCCGATAAATTTCAACATAAAGTAACCTCTCTTCCACATTTACTTTATTTTACAAAGAATATTATCAGTTATCCACTTCTCCCCCTAAAAATGATAAAAGAATGAAACGCTTAAATTTTATTATTTACAAATGATGGCCCCTCTCAACAAATAATAAATAATGTGTGTTATTTTAACGACTGGTCATATTCTTTAATACGCTTGGTTAGCGGCGGAATTTGATGTGTTAGCTGCGGTCTTCTCTTGGTTAGCGGCGGAACTCGATGCTTTAGCGGCGCTCTTCTCTTGGTTAGCGGCGGAACTCGATGCTTTAGCGGCGCTCTTCTCTTGGTTAGCGGCGGAACTCGATGTTTTAGCAGCGGTCTTCTCTTGGTTAACGACGGAACTCGATGTTTTAGCGGCGGTCTTCTCTTGGTTAACGACGGAACTCGATGTTTTAGCGGCGGCCTTCTCTTGGTTAGTGGCGGAACTCGATGCTTTAGCGGCGCTCTTCTCTTGGTTAGCGGCGGAACTCGATGTTTTAGCGGCGCTCTTCTCTTGGTTAGCGGCGGAACTCGATGTTTTAGCGGCGGCCTTCTCTTGGTTAATGGCGGAACTCGGTGTTTTAGCCGCGGTCTTCTCTTGGTTAGCGGCGGAACTTTATTGGATATGAATAAGCACCTTCATCCACCTCAACCATATCATTATTATAAATTGTTTATTCAATGTGAGATTATTGGCGGGCATGCAAGAAATGGTTTGGAAACAAAAGGAGTACACTTTTATCATGACGATAATTTACCAAACCTTTCATTAGAGAGAAATACAGGTGTTCAAATCAAAATGCTTTTCGAATTCTTAAGAAACCCTCATAAAGATACGATTTTTGATTAATAGCTATAAAGTTAATGGAGTGAAAAAAGTCCAATTTCTTAATTTTAATGTTAAGAAATTGGGCTTTATAATGGCGTGGGTTTAGCTCTGATTAAATTTTCCCTTAACATTTTCCGGTAAGTCATCCACATTCATTACTTTGGGATCACCAGTATATCCTTCTAAGCTTCTTGGGACGCGGACAATCGTTCCTTTTTTATAAGGTTTTTCTGCAAAAAAACTTACAACCTTTTCATTTCCATCCTTATCATAGCCCTCTAGTGCGTATACGAAATGGCCATTGCTATTTGGAGTTTGTAATTCCTCGTTAATTTGAACATAGTAGTCTTTTTCTATCAAAGCACCCTTGTCACCACAACCAACTAAGAAAGTAGTGAATAAAATTGTCATTGCTAAGAATTTCATAATATTCATTTCTTATGCCTCCTCTTTTATAACGAAATAATCTCGTTACACAAGAGTATAGATAAATTCTCCACTACCTTAAATTTCGGAACATGACAGTTAGTTGACAAAATTGTCATCTTTAAAAAATCTATGAACTGCCCTCTCGACCTTTAACTTAATATCTATACCTACCTAGCTCATCTCTCCTTTTAAGTATGGACATAGCCCTCCCAATAACACACGAACAAAATATGCTACACAATCTCCCCAAAAAAAGCCGAATTTCCTTTACTCTAAGGAAATCCGGCATAATTGTAAAAGCGCAATGGAGGATTAATCTTTAGGGTAATTAGCGAAGCTGTTACCAATAGATCAATCGTCATTGTGTTTTACCGCTACATATTCTTATGTTTACGAACTATTTTTCTAGTTATAATCAAAGCACTTACACCAGTTAGAACAAAGAAAATGCAAATAAGTAATTGGACGTTTTCCGGAAGATATAGAGCAATAAACCAACTGTGGACCTTTACGCCTGAAAGCTTTAGAATTATAGGCACAATCCCCTGTGGTAATGTGAAAATAATCCCCATCGTAACGAGTAGACCTACCAAAGCGGACTTTCCTGCAGATAGATTAGAAAATGTGTCGTCTGTTTGAGCTACTTTGTTATCCACGGATTGAGCTATTCCGCCGCTCTGCATGATTGCGAGGATATCTGGACCAAAAGCTTCCAAACGACGGTATGCCAAGCGTCCGAAATACCAAGCGATGAGTAAGCCGGTACACAATCCCACAGGAACACCAATCAATGTTAGTAAGTTTTGATGTAGAAACGTCCCTAAGGTCAATATGACTAATGTAGGTATCGAAGCAAAAAACAGCAATATCAACAACAATAAATTGGTTATAAATAATGCCCCTGCGTTCATGTCATCACCAGAGACTATGGTTCCGCGTCCACGCCTATGCGGGTCTGTCACAGGTATGAGCTTGTAAACTGAGAGGAATAGGATTAATCCCGCTCCTCCACCTAACAGCGATGGAAGCAAGGCTAAAACCCATGCCCACGCCCAGTCCAACTTACTGACATAAAGGAATAGGAGAGATATTACGATCGATACGGGTGCTACAACCATTATCCATGCAATTTGCCTGCCCCGCACATCGTTTCGTTCTGAGCCCGGTGTAGTAATAGACATCCAAAGAGCACCGCCATCAAACCCATAAAGATTGTTAGAGAACACGCAAGTGAACATCACAAGGACTATGCCGACCCAGGGCATTAATAAAGTAACACCGCTCAACGATACAAATAAGCCATAGAATAATCCCGTCCACAGCCCCATCCGCAACAATCGCCCTCGCTGCGGATCGCGCATCCAAGTCTTCAGTTCCTTAAGAACGACCACCCCAATTTTCGAAGTTTTTGTCGGTAGAATGTTGGCCCAAGTAAGGAACAATGATTTATTTCTGCTATAACGATTTATACGAGCCGCATTTTTCGTGCTCCCTGACAGCAGTCTTGCCCATGTCATCAATAGTAATCCACACAATAAAGCCAACCCACAGAGAACATCGACAGCTAAAAAGTAATGGGATCGATTTACAGCTTCGATTGCTACCACAGCCCAACCTGATGGCAATATTCGAGCCACTAAAGAAATTGCTGGCGACGGTTCCTCTACGAACAAGCTAACCGAAGGAAGTAAATACCAACCGACGTTAAGAAAAGCTATAACGGCTCCTATGATCAACGCCCCGAATTCTAAACCTAATCGGGATTTCGATGCCTCTCCAATCACCCCCATCACCACTTTGGACAATAGCATGATGATTACTAGTTGCAACAACATCGCAGGTACGGCAACGATCACAGCCCAAAATCCAAGTCTTGCTGCATAAATGACGAGAGAGAAACAAGCGACTAAGCTAATGATCGGTCCAATACCGATGAAGGAGGTACCGAGCAACCCTATAGCCAATCTTCGTTGGGCGATAGGCAACAAAGTGAAATATTCCGTTTTCAATACCCCTTCTCCGCCAACTAACATAGGCCCTATGATCCAACCAATCATCCAAAAGCCAAAAGCGATACAGATAAGATCTGCTGATATTTCATGATTATATAGTACACTAAGCAGAATCGTACTAACTGCCAACAATAGACCGATAACCCCGCCGATAATCATGAGAGTCGCTCGTCCTCCGCTCATCGAGTGGCGAAGCAAGGAAATCTTCATTCGAATCATTACATTAACCATGATAATCTCTTTCCTTCTCCAGGGCGATTCCCAACTAACTGAACGAAAGCCTCTTCCAGACTTTCACCATTACGCACAAAATCCAATGGGCCTGCAGCAGCCACTCTCCCCTTCGCAATAACAGCAACATGATCACACAATTGCTCGACCAACGCCATGACATGGCTGGATAAGATGACAGAACCACCATTGGCAACAAAACTCTGCAAGATGGTTCTAATTGTTGACGCAGAGATGGGATCAACCGCCTCGAACGGCTCGTCAAGCACAAGAAGCTTTGGGGAATGTAGAAGGGCCGTGGCAAGACCAATCTTCTTTCTCATTCCAGTGGAATAGTTTATAACAAGCGTACGCTCATCATTACGGAATTCTAAAATATCAAGCAATTCTTCTGTACGCTGGGCAACAGTCTTCGCATCAAGTCCACGCAATAATCCCATATAAGTCAAAAGTTCACGCCCGGTTAGCCTTTCTGGCAATGACATGCCATCTGGCAGAACCCCAACTAATGTCTTTGCATGTAAAGGATTTGACCAAACATCAACACCGAATATTCTAGACGCTCCACTGTCTGGGCGCAGCAGCCCTACTACCATAGATAATAGAGTCGTTTTTCCTGCACCGTTCGGACCTACCAAACCGAAAAATGAACCGCAAGGCACAGTCAGGTTGACACTATTAACAACAGTGTTTTCTCCAAATTGTTTGCTCAACCCGAGCAGTTGAAGGGCCGAATCCCCGTCTGTCATAACATTTTCCTCCTTAAATTGCCTACTGATTATGCTCACAAAGTTACGTTCTTATCGGTTGCCAATTTAAATAAAGTGATTAATTCTTGTGCATAAGCATCAAGATCCAGTTCGGGGTTCATCATCATTTGCGGCGGCAATGCATCAATCGCCTGTCTAATGGTTATAGCCATTACTTTGGGAGAAAATGTTCGAAATTCCCCGTTCTTTTGCCCATATTGCAAAATTTGCTCTAAATCGTAAATGGCTGCCTCCTGGAGATTAAAAACAAACGACTCCTTTCCTTCCTCAGGGCGAATTCCAGACCAAATTTCTAATAGAGCTAGCATATACGTCTTATGTGTAGACATAAAAGCAATGTTACTTTCGAGGTATACGCTTAACATATCCCTTGCGCTAGTGGCAGATTGTATAAGCGGACGCATATAAGAATCGCCAGAAGTATAAACCTTTTCAATGACATGCCGAATCAATGTTTCTTTGTTTTTGAAGTGGTAGGATATCACTCCCGTACTGATATCTGCACGTTTGGCTATTTGCGCTAAAGATGCTTGTGCAAATCCCAAACTGGCAATTGTCTCGATTGCGCATTCCACAATTTGTGTTTGCCTAGCGGCTTCAATAAAAGAAAGTTTTTTTTGACTGTTCGTATTATTATTTATATTCATATTTAAAAATTAGCATGACCGTTCAAAAATTTCAATTGTTATTTTGGTTAATTTTGTATTTATTTTGATAGTTATTGGAATTTCCTCATTCTTCATGTCATTCCTACTTGATACTCCATATCTTTTTTCGATTGGTGTTTAGGATATCGGAGTTGCTTTTAGACCAATTAACTCTCCAACCACGCAGTAGTTGCATTTTTCACCTTGCACTCTCAGTTAGATTCCTTAATGTTTCCAAGACTTTTTGTCGTTCAGCTTCAAAGTCAATTGCTTGTCCATTATCTATATCATTGGAATTCCCACTACGTTGATGGAACCAATCAGGGACAACCTCTTTATGCACTTGTTGATTGGATTGATAAGTACGCTGTTGTTGTTTTCGGGCTACAAATCGAAGTTTATCCGCTTCTACTTCCTCAATTGTTGTAAACTTCTTAGTAGTCCAAACGTGCAAAATCTTTTCAACGTAATTCCAACGAAGCACATTGTTTTCTATGGCTTGCTTCATAGCATGGATCACAAGGTCTTCCGACAATTCATTTATCCAATGACCGATTTTGTACGTGACATGAGCGACTAGAGAACCAAAGCCATTTTGCTCATAAAATTGGAACGCGCTTTGTGGTTTTGGTATGTTCTCTTCTGAGGAATGGCTCTTATTATAATAATTATTTAGTAAATTATTATTTAGTGATTTATTATTAATTAGTATTGACGGTTTTTCCGTGAACGGGTCTTCCGTCAACGGTTTTTCTATCAACGGATTAACCGTTATCGGATTTTCACTATACGGTTCAACTTGTGGTGTTTCGAACACTGAGAGTTCGACTTTCCTAAATTTACCCATGTTTGTTCTACCCTGCACTTTGTGAACATAGCCAGCTGTCGATAACTCCTTAATAATGTTAGCAGTAGATTCACGACTGCATTTGCTATGCGTGGCTAAATTAGAAATACAAAATGACCAATCATCTGGCAATGACAACATGTAAGCAAGCAAACCTTTTGCTTTCCAGCTTAAGCGAGTGTCCTTCAGAAACCCTTTGTCTAACACAACATAATTCTCTTTTTTACGAACCCTAAATATTGCCATAATGTCCCACCTTTTGTTTTATTAGTACTTTGAGTCATTCATTAACTTATATACTGATTTGACACAAAATAAGGGACATATATTTAGATTCTGAAAGAAGTTAAATTAGGCAAAAAAACAGGACATGCTACAATAGCACATCCTGTTTTTTCCTTTTCATGGTCCTTCAACGTTTTATTTATATAACTCTTTATAAACAACTACTTTTAAGGCCGTCATTTCTTCGTCTGTTAATTTACCTTCCATTTCTTGAATGACTTGATCTTTTGTCATCGAACCATTTTGTACTTTTACTCTTATATTATTAAGCTCCGAAATACCAACTTTTTGAATGATTACTTTTGTAGCTTCTTCTTTTGTTGTAAACGGCAACTTGCTGCTGTCTGCAGTTTTAGCCTCTTCCATAAATGATTTTAGTTGAGGGTCACTTTCAATCGTATTTTTAATTTCATCCATTTGTCCGCTTTGCTCTAATTCTGTTGAAATAGTATCAACAACCTTATCGGATGCATACTTCATTCCATAATGATAAACCCCATAACCAATAACACCGATGAAAATTACAATGATCAGAAGGAATTTAATAAATCTCATACTCTCACACTCCTTAATTCTAAACATAATAATACTATATAGTGTGGAAAGATGAAAAATGATAACCTTGCGAACAAAGCCTTTTACAGATTTTCCGAACGAGAAAGCCTATGCAGGGTGTAGCCCGTCTTTAGACATGGGATGAAAGTGAGGTCAGACAAGAGGTAACTATTGCTACCTTAATTGTCTGAAAGGGTGTTATACTTCATCTATAGACTAGTAAAAGTCTATAAAACACGCTCGTTCATTGAAAATTGGATATTGTATAAGGTTCGATAGCCTAATTCATGCTATCGGTAAAACAATATGTGTCGTCACGAAAAAGACGCTAAAACACATCGGACGAAACCAACTATACGCTATGGTAACAGTAGTGTAGCCCTATCTGCTATATGCACTGGATAGGGAGGGGTAATGGGATACCCCAATCTTGAGAACTGTTCAAAACAGAAATGGACTGCGAACGCATAGTTACTCAGGAATCCCACTGACATTAGTCAGCTTGTCCCTTTAGGGCTGGGAGTCTCAAAAGCAAATTAACCCTCTACTATTTCTTTAAATTCTTTTCCCTTTTGGACGTATGTGTCGATTGATAACTGGATTAACTCGATGTCTTTGTCTTGTAGCTGACGTACGACTTTCCCTGGTGAGCCAACAACTAATGAACGTGGTGGGATTTTTGAGCCCTGTGTAATAAGTGTGTTTGCACCAATAATGCATTCTTCCCCAATTTCAGCATGATCTAAAATAACAGAACCCATACCAACAATCGAGCGGCGACCAATTTTGCAACCATGTAAAACTACTTGATGACCTACTGTTACTTCATCCTCTACAACAACTGGAGCCCCTTCATATAAATGAATGGTTGAATTATCTTGGATACTACAACGTTTTCCAATGGTAATACTATCTTCATCTCCGCGTAGTACAGCATTAAACCAAATAGACGATTGTTCACCAACCGTAACATCTCCAATAATATACGTGCCTGGCGCCTGAAAAACTGATTCATGAACATTTGGCTTCTTTAAAGCGTATGTAATCTCCATTAAAATCATCCTTTCAATCTTCTGAATATTTTGCTAGAATTTAGTATAACATATTTTTAACGGGGGTGCTATTTTTGAATCAATTATGTTCTGTATTAGCAATAAAATACCCTATTATCCAAGGGGGAATGGGTAATATCAGTAGTCCTATACTCGTGGCAGCTGTATCGAATGCAGGTGGCTTAGGGACAATCGGCTGTGGGACAATGACACCTGCAGAAGTTGAAGAACGCATTGTTGCAACGCAGCAATTAACGCAAAAACCATTTGCCCTCAATGTGCCAATCAATGTCAACCCTTATACAAAGGAATTATTGCAATTAGCTATTACACATAAAGTACCGGTCGTTTCTTTATCGGCAGGTAATCCAACTTTATATATAGAGAAATTGCATGCTCATCATATTCGAGTGATAGCTGTTGTAGCATCTGTTAAACATGCGATTAAGGCCCAGCAAGGCGGTGCAGATGTGATTGTTGCTGAAGGTTATGAAGCTGCAGGAATTAACTCCGATTTAGAATTGACGACCTTTACATTAATTCCTCAAGTAGTTGATGCGGTTTCCGTACCTGTTGTAGCAGCAGGTGGTGTTGGTGATGGTCGCGGATTAGCAGCTGCGTTAATGCTTGGTGCAGCCGGTGTTCAAATGGGAACTCGCTTCATTGCTACACAGGAAATGCCAGTACATCAGACCTATAAACAAAGACTAGTTGATGCAACTGATGTGGAAACGGTCATACTAGGACGTTCGGTTGGACAGGTTCGCCGTGTGTTATGTTCACCTTTCACCTCTTCGCTTCTTGCTGATGAAGCAAAAGGTATAACACTTGCTGACTACCAAGAACGTACATCCGAAACCTATCATATAAAAGGTGCTATGGAAGGAAATGAGCAAGGTGGTTTTATGAATAGCGGTCAAATCGCAGGGATAATTCAAGACCTACCGACCGTTACGACGCTTATCGAGACTATGATGGATGATGCTCAGCAATGTCTAAATCGGACATTACTGAATACTTTCCAAAACTCAGTTAGGGGTGTTCAATTATGACGACTATGATCGATTTAAAGCGAGTGATTGATGGAGAAATTGAACCACCGGCATGTGATAAAACATTAGGTATTCATGTAAAATCAGCTATTGCCGGTAAAGCCGTTTGCTCTTGGAACGTCGATGAACGCTTTTTAAATGGGCATCAAGTCGTTATGGGAGGATTCATTACTTCTGCAGCAGATATTACGATGGCCTATTCGATGGCTTCAATATTAGAAAGTAATCAAGGATTTGCGTCGATCAATTTACAAACAACATTTTTACGACCTCTTTTCATCGGAATGGCTACGGTTGAATCAACAATTGTCAAGCAAGGCCGAAAAACATGTTATGTGGAAGCAACCGTTTCTCAAAATGGACAGTGTGCAGCCAAAATAACATCTTCTATCATGATCCTATAAACGAATACGTTCTCGTTGTGTCGAAAAAAATAGTCGGGAAAATATTTGTAAGTATTGTCGCGCTTTAATAAGAATGATTTCCGCCCCAGGCTTTTCGCTTTTCTATGGGCTTATTTCAAAAGTGAACATTATGAGTTGCCGAAGTTTCTTTTTATCACTATAAATTAGAGTAACATGCCAGAAGATTCATGCTAAAGTTCAGTGGTTGATTGGAGTGGAGGCTGGGCGACTCCTCGGGGATCAGCGATTAAGGAACGAAGGCTAAAAACATCACGTCCTGTGATAACGCCTTCGTGACCAATATCGTGTTTGCCCGAGACCCTGCAGCGAAGCGAATGTTTTCTATGCGAAAGCGTTGTGCTAACGTAGCGTCAGCAAATGTTTTATCTGTGCGAAAGCGTAGCGTCAGCAACAACAAAGCGGCTCATCGGACGCCCCCAGGAAACTTTGCTCTGCGCGAAAGCGAAGCGTCAGCGGCAAATGTTTTCTGCGCGAAAGCGAAGCGTCAGCGGCAAATGTTTTCTGTGCGAAAGCGTAGCGTCAGCAACAAAGCGCCCAGCCGGAACGGAAATCCTCCCCTCGTTTTGCAGAAAAAACATATTTTAACACAACAAAAGAGCCTGAGACAGAACTCGATTATTTTGAAAAATAGCGAAAATAGATAATAACCTTTTTCGCTTCAATGAGTAAGTGTTCCTCCTTAGTTTATCGAAACACTTCCATGCATTATCGACCAACTTTTAAGTTTTATCTACCAACTTTTTAATTTTATCTACTAACTTTTTAAGTTTTATCTACTAACTTTTGAATTTTATCTACCAACTTTCACGTTTTATCACCCAACCTCTGAATTTTATCGACATCCACCTTCCAAAGAACAAAAAAAGCTTATGTCATCAAGTCCGCCCGAATCAACTGATTCACATGACACACATTTTAACAAAATGTCATCCAACTTCTTAGTTTATCGAAACACTTCCATGCATTATCGACCAACTTTTAAGTTTTATCTACTAACTTTTGAATTTTATCTACCAACTTTCACGTTTTATCACCCAACTTCTGAATTTTATCGACATCCACCGTTCCAAGAGCAAAAGAAGAGGCTGGGACAAAACTTGTCAAACCTTAAAAAGCGCGAGAAATCAATTTTAGAAATTTTGATTTCTCGCGCTTTTTTGATGTGAATTTTTTAAATTTTGCTTTTAAAATATACTTATGCCCCTGCCTCCTTATTTCGTTTTTTAATTATCTGCATGGAATATTTCTTCAAAGAAACGGCATGATGGGCCTTCCAATAAATTATAATATTCTTGGAATAATAGCGCAGCATGATTTCCACTCCACATCGGCGGTAACAATTCTTGTGGCAGTCCTGGATCGATAAATAAAAATTTACGATATTCATGAACAAGATTTGTACGCTCTACAAAACACTCGGCATCTGACATTTCTTGTCTTGAGATTGCACTTTGATGAATAATATATTGCTTACTATATTGATCCATAAACTTCTCATAACGTGCCTCAATTTCAGCCAACGACCAGCTTTTTTCGATTAGTGCTTCATGATCATGAGGGCCGATGTATTCAGCCGTAAAAAAGTCTACATGATTAGCAATATCATATTTTTGAATGAGGAATTTAACCTCTTCTTCTAAATTATTCGGGGATATCCAACAGCCATTCGAAAAGGAGCCAAATCCACTCCATAAGAGCTCTTTACGTAATTCATCTCGAATTTGTCGCTTGTCTTCTGGAATAGAGTACATTAAAAGTCTCCATTTCCCATCCCACTGAGTCGGTTTTAATTTGAAAATACGATTTGCCGCCTCTTGCATCCGTATTTCACCGCGTTTTGTTAAAAAATAATAACTACGGTTCCCTCGTTTTTCTGATTGTAGCCATCCTTGTTTCACCATTCTAGATACAGAAACGCGTACATTTTGCTCTGTGTGACCGAATTCTTTTAAATAACGAATCAAACTACCGATCCAAATTTTTGAACCGTAATGCATAATATAATCGCCATAGAGCGTAAAAATCATCGACTGTGTATTTGCGCCCATTCTCTCCCTCTACTTTCTAACTCATTTTCCTTGAAATGCAGGTTGCCTTTTCTCGCTGAACGCCTGTAAAGCTTCGAGACGATCTTCTGTCGAAATGACTAACTCATATGCCTTCGATTCGATTGCAAGACCCGTTTGTAGATCGGTATTCATTCCTTGTGTAATGGCATATTTTGCTTGGCGAACAGCGACAGGGCCATTTTGCATAATGCGCATTGCGAGTGATTCACATTCGTCTAACAACGCCTCCCGAGGCACTGCTTTGAAAATGATGCCTAGAGCTTCTGCCTCTGTAGCTGTTATTTTCGCTGCTGTTAAAATCATTTCTTTAGCTTTCATTTCACCGATTAATCGTGGTAATCGCTGCGTACCACCTGCACCAGGAATTATTGCCCAACTTGTTTCAGTAAGACCTAGTAGTGCCTCGTTAACTGCAATCGCAAAATCACATGCTAATAACCATTCAAATCCACCACCTAGTGCATGCCCATTCACTGCTGCAATAGTTGGTTGTGGTAAATTTGCTATACTATTAAACACGTCTCGGATTGCGCGTACGTTCCGACGTACTTCTTGCGTCGTTAATGTTTTTCGTTCTTTTAAATCTGCACCCGCACTAAATGCCTTTTCGCCCGCACCTGTAAAAATGACAGCGCGGACATCCTCAGCTATATGTAATTCGTCTACTACTTGTTGCAGTTGATTTAAAGTATCATAATTAAAACAGTTTAACACCTCTGGACGATTTATTGTTACATAAGCAATATAATTTTCTATTCTAAATGAAATACTTTTCATTTGCAAACTCTCCTTTTCTATTCGATTTTTTCCGAAAAAAACGGCACATTTTTGTGCCGTTTATAAAGGTCATTCAATATTTTCAATAATCGTTGCAATCCCTTGACCGACACCGATACACATCGAAGCAAGGCCATATTGTACGTTTTGCTTTTTCATTTCGTAAAGCAATGTAGTCATTATTCGGGCACCGCTTGCACCTAGTGGATGACCAAATGCAATAGCGCCTCCGTTGACATTAACTTGTGCTGGATTTAGTTCAAGCTGCTTAATGGATTCTATTGCTTGGGAAGCAAATGCTTCATTTATTTCGAATAAACCAATGTCATTTGTTGTTAGGCCAGCGCGTTGTAATGCTTTTTTTGAAGAATAAATAGGGCCAAGACCCATAACAGCAGGCTCTAATCCTGTAACAGCACCTGTTATATATCGTGCTAATGGTGTTATACCTAACTCTTTTGCTTTTTCTGCACTCATTAATAATAATGCCGAGGCACCATCATTCACACCAGAAGCATTACCAGCTGTCACTGTCCCATTTTCAAAAATAGGTCGGAGTTTAGCAAGTGCTTCTAAGGTTGTATCAGGGCGTGGATGTTCATCTGTATCCACGATGATTTCATTGCCTCTTTTATCTTTCACGTATACAGGTACAATTTCTTCGGCGAAACGGTTTGTGGCAAGCGCTTTTTTCGCACGTTGTTGACTTTCAAATGCAAATACATCTTGTTCCTCGCGACTAATATTAAAACGTTTGGCGACATTCTCAGCAGTTTGGGGCATTGTATCCGCTCCATACATGCTTTGCAATTTGGGATTCGTAAAACGCCAGCCGATCGTTGTATCAAACATCTTTTGATCGCCTCTCGGATAATCCACTTCCGGTTTCCCCATCACAAAAGGTGCACGTGTCATACTTTCCGTACCACCTGCGATAAAAATATCGCCTTCACCACTCTTGATAGCACGTGCTGCATAATGTATAGCATCCATGCCTGAACCACAAAGTCGATTAATGGTAGTTCCCCCGACCTCTATTGGTAGCTCAGCAAGTAATGCAGCCATACGGGCGACGTTTCGATTATCTTCTCCCGCTTGGTTGGCATTTCCGAAAATAACATCCTCAATTTGTTGGACTGGCACTTTTGGGTTACGCTCTATAAGCGCCTTTATGACAGTCGCAGCTAAGTCATCAGGCCGAACAGTTTTTAATGCACCTTTATAACGACCAATTGGTGTACGAACAGCATCTACAATTACAACTTCAGTCATTTTTTCACCACCTCTTTTTGCTCGCTATAGTCATAAACCCCTTTTCCACTCTTTCGACCTAGACGTCCAGCTTGTACATATTGTTCAAGCAGTGGGGCTGGGCGGTATTTTTCACCGAGCTTTTCATGTAAATATCGCAAATTATTCAGACGTACATCAAGACCGACTAAATCGACCAATTCGAACGGTCCCATTGGATAATTTAAGCCTAGTTTAATAGCTTTATCGATGTCTTCAGGACTACCTAAGCCTTCCTGTAACATATAAAATGCTTCATTCCCAACGAGTGCACTAATACGGCTTGTAACAAAACCTGGGAATTCATTGATGACGACCGTTTGTTTGCCCATTTGTTCAGCAATTTCGCAAATGTTTTGGACTGTTTCATCACTTGTTTCCAAACCTTTAATAATCTCCACGAGCTCCATCTTATGCACAGGATTAAAAAAGTGCATCGCAATCGTTTGTTCAGGTCGTTTTGCGTAGGAAGCAATTTCTGTTGGACTCATCGTTGAAGTATTTGTGGCAAATAAACAGTGGGGTGAAGCAAACTGTTCCATCTGCTCGAAGACAGCCCGTTTAATGTCCCTTTTTTCGGGTACGGCTTCAATGATTAAATCTGCTTTATTGGCGACAGTAGCTAAATCTGTCACATAAATCAAACGTAATGTTGCTTCCTGTACTTGTTGCGCTGTTAATTTTCCTCGTACAACAGATTTTTCGAAAATGGATGTAATTTCATTTTGCGCATTTTGTAACGCCTGTTCATTAATGTCTATAATAGCTGTTTCAAAGCCACTTATTGCGCTAACGTAGGCAATGCCGCGACCCATAACCCCTGACCCGATGACAATAATTTTTTTCATGAAAGCAACCTCCTTATTGTGAAAACCACATACGACGAGTGAAGATATCTCATCGCATATGGTTTTTGTGGTGGTTAGACGCCTAGTGGATTTAGTGGGCGGCTACCGTAATATGAAATGATACTTTTCGTCTCTGTATATAAATCTAATGTTTCGATGCATAGCTCACGTCCGAAACCAGATTGTTTATAGCCGCCAAATGGGGTACCTGGCATTGCGGAGAATGGGCAATTGACCATTACGATTCCTGCTTGGATTTGATTCGCAACACGAGTAGCACGTGCCCCATCTTTAGACCAAACTGCTGAGCCTAAACCAAACTCTGAATCATTTGCTAGTCGAATCGCTTCTTTTTCATCGCTAAATGGCATAACAACAACTACTGGACCAAATATTTCTTCACGCACAACTTTCATGGATTGCGTTACGTCTGTAATAATAGTTGGTTCATACCAGAAACCATTTTCAAAGCCCTCTACAGCCGCCACTTTACCACCTGTTAAAATGGTTGCGCCCTCTTCAATGGCTGATTTCACATAGCCATCGATTGTATTTAATTGGTCTTGATCGATAATTGCCCCCATGTGAGTACCTTTATCGAATGGATCACCTAATTTAATTGCTTTTGTTTTCGCAACAAATTTCTCTAAAAACTCATCATAAATGTCTTTGTGCACGTATAAGCGTGAACGCGCCTCGCAAGATTGCCCTGAGTTATAGAAAATGCCGTACAATGAACCATCTACCGCCGCATCAATATCAGCATCTTCAAACACTAGATTTGGTGATTTCCCGCCTAGCTCTAATGTAATGCGTTTTAATGTTTGAGAAGCTTTTTCCATAATTCCTTTACCGACTGGTGTGGAACCTGTGAAGGCCACTTTATCGACTTGCTGATGCTCCACTAAGTAATTCCCTACATCTTTACCTGAACCAGGAATAATGTTGACAACCCCTGCTGGGACACCTGCTTCTAGGCAAATTTCACCTAACAAGATCGCTGTTAATGGCGTTAAAGAAGCTGGTTTAACAATAACGGAACAACCAACAGCAATGGCTGGGGCAATTTTCCAAGCAGCCATCATGAGTGGGTAATTCCAAGGAACAATTTGTGCACATACTCCGACAGGCTCTTTTTCTGTGTAATTATGAAATTGACCTGGCATATTATTTACGGCACCACGATGGCCAACAATCGCACCTGCGTAAAATTCGAAATCTTCTATTGCTTGGTTTACTTGGCCTTGCGCAGTGCCAAGAGATTTCCCTGTATCAAGCATCTCAAGCTCTACGATTTCATTAAAGCGAGAGCGCATAATAGCAGCAATCTTATGGAGCACCTGTGCACGACGATTAACTGGATATTGCTTCCACTTCCCGAAATCAAATGCTTGGCGAGCTGCTTGCACTGCACGCT
This sequence comes from Lysinibacillus sp. NPDC096212, assembly GCF_044763105.1. Classification (NCBI taxonomy): domain Bacteria; kingdom Bacillati; phylum Bacillota; class Bacilli; order Caryophanales; family Bacillaceae; genus Lysinibacillus; species Lysinibacillus sp. NPDC096212. Next base: position 63,403 of record NZ_JBIWFQ010000029.1, read on the forward strand.
CTGCGTCTTCCTGTGAAGCTTTTGCAACAGTCGCTACGGCTTCTCCTGTCGCAGGATTAATCGTTTCGAATGTCTCACCATTACTGCTCTCTACCTTTTCACCATTAATAATTAAATGATAAAAATCGCGTTTCACTAATACTTTCTCTTGTACTTGTTGTGTCATTATCATTCACTCCTTTTTATTGTCCATTAAATTGAGGCTGTCTTTTTTCTGCAAATGCTTTCATACCTTCTTGATGATCATCTGTCGCTCCAGCAATACTTTGGCTTTGTGCTTCGTAAACAAGGAAGTCTTCGAACTTTAAGTGTTCTGCTGCCTTGATATTACGTTTAATAAGGCCGATTGCTTTTGTCGGTAACTGGACAATCTGTTGCGCAAATGAATGAACGTCATCTTCAAATGTTTCATTGCTATAGACAGCAGTTGTTAAACCTAATTGTTTGGCTTCCTCTGCTTTTATACGTTGACCGAGTACTGAAATTTCAAGCGCTTTAGCATCGCCTACTAATCTTTTTAAGTAGTATAAATTCCCTGAATCCGGGATTAAACCTACATGGATAAAGGCATTCATAAAGAAAGATTTTTCCGACATTACTCGAAAGTCGGCAGCAAGCGCTAAACTAAAGCCAGCACCTGCAGCTGCACCATTCACAGCTGCGATAATTGGTTTTTCACAGCTATGTAACTGTTGAACCATCGGACCATAGTCATCTGTTAAAATATCACCAAGTTTAGTATCTTCACCAATAACCGAAAGATCTTGACCTGAACAAAATGCGCGTCCTTCACCACGAAGTACAATACAACGTACTTCATCATCTAATGATGCTTGTTTGACGGCAGTACGAATTTCATGATTCATCTGTGCAGTGAATGCATTTAATGTGTCGGGACGATTTAATGAAATATAAGCTACGGATTCATTTAGTTCGTATTGTATAGTTTCAAACATACTTATCTCCCCTTAAAGTTCGGTTGACGTTTTTCAACAAATGCTTGCATGCCTTCTTTTTGATCTTCTGAAGAGAATAATAAATAGAAATTTTTCCGTTCAAACTGCATTCCTTCATAGAGCGAGTAGTCGACAGCTTTGTTGACAGCTTCTTTAATAAGACGTAAAGCGAGGGCAGGTTTTTGTGCGAGCATCATCGCTGTTTTATGTGTTTCTTCTATTAATATCTCTGGTTGTACAACCTTGTTGATGATGCCATATGCGAGCGCTTCATCAGCAGTAATCCTCGCTGCGCTCCAAATCCACTCTAATGCTTTCGTTCGCCCTACTAATTTTGTTAAGCGCTGTGTACCACCTGCACCGGGCATAACGCCAAGGTTTATTTCAGGGAAGCTAAATTCTGTGCCCTCTGCGGCGATTAATACATCACAACAAAGGGCTAATTCAAAGCCACCTCCGAAAACAAATCCTTTAACACTACCGATAATAGGCTTTTTAATTTGCCCTATGCGATCCCAATCAGCGAATTGATTTAATAGTTCTAAACGCACTGTATTGTCTGCCGCCATTTCATCAATATCTGCACCGGATGAAAACGCTTTTCCATTCCCGGCTAAAACGATGACCTGTACGCCTTCATCACGATCAAACAATTCCATCGCCTGCACAATTTCTCGTATCATGGCACGATTTAATGAATTGTATTGGCCAGGGCGGTTTAAGTTAATAAACCCGATCCCACTGTCAATCGTTACTTCAATAAATGTGAATGCTGTCATTATGCATCTTCACCGATGATTAATGTGACGATATCACTCGCAAAGCTCATTAAATCTTTGCCCGACGCTTTCCCTTCTGGTGACCGTAGTCCATTCTTTAAATCTTCTGGGCTATCATATGTCATTTCGCACATTAAGTAATATGGCGTTTCTGTACCCATCGGAGTTGAATTAAATTTTGTTACTTTCATTTCTCGTAGGCCCGGTATTTTCGCAGTAATCGGTGTATGAACTTTTTCGTAATGCTCATCAAATGCCACCTTATCAACAGGGTGTTTATATAACGCGATTAATTTTGCCATCTTAAAATACTCTCCTTTGTCTACATGGAAGTAGAAATTATTTTCATTGCTTCAAATGGATTTTTACAGCTTTTGCAATATAAAATACTGCGACAAGCTGTTGGACCAAAAATATTTTCTAGCGTGACATAGGTAGAGCCACAGTACGGGCAATCTACATGCCAAGAGCCGTCTTCTTTTAAAAAACGAGGTGGTGGTGCAATACCAAATTTCTTTAGTCCTTCTCGTCCCTTTTCTGTTACACGATCAGAAGTCCAGGTAGGATGATTAATAAACACAACACTCACTTCCCGAACATCTTCTAGTCGTTCGACTGCTTTTTTTATATTTTGTTGAATAATTGTTAATGCAGGACATCCTGAAAATGTTGGTAGCACTTCAATACGGACATGACCATCATTCACTTGCACACGCTCAACCATGCCAAGGTCAATAATACTCACCGTATCAATTTCAGGGTCCTTCACTGTATCGAGTACTTCATAGATGTGTGCTTCGTGCAGACCCGTAGTTGCCATCGTTATCCTCCTTTTTTTTGCAATAGATCGTTACCAGCTTGCCGCTAAATCTGATCGATACACCTCTGACATTGTTTCAATAGCCGAAGTTAAATCCTCTGTATGTTGTCCGAGGCGACCATTGATGATCGGTTCTGGTAATACAGGTATTGCGATTTCTACTGCTTCAAAAATCGGACTTACAATGGCCAACCAACGTTCATTTATGGCCGCTTCTGACTCAATCAGTCCACATGCTGTTATATGCTCAGCTGTGTTGCCCAATGACAATAAATCCCCAGAATCTTTTATTACCTCTTGTAATGCTTTCGTCATACGTGAACGTGATTCTTCTGTTGCTGTACATAATTGCGTAAACCACGCTGTCCAGTGCATCTGATGATAATAAAGCTCCGTACTAATTTTCACAGCCACTTCTCGGATTGGTACATAACTGCTCGCTTTGAGTGCATCAATCTTTGCTTTTTTCGCCGTTGTATAGGCAAAATTACGTGCTACTGCGTATCCCCAATCATAATTCGGCGCTTCTTTGTAGTAACCTTCTCCATTCGGGCGTTCTACAAGTAGACTGTTACAACGCTCCTCTTTTGGTCGAAGCTGTGCTAATGAATCTGCAACGCCTTCGCCAAGCTCTTCTAAAAGCGTATAATATAATTTTGCGTGTCCCATTGTATCTTGTGTTATGGACGAGAATGCTACATCTTCCTCAATATGCGGCGCTAGCCCAAGCCACTCAGAGCCACGATACGAAAATAAGTAATCATCATCCGCTAATTGATAAAGTACTGTAATAACTGCCTTTGTATATTCAGGCGTTACTTCGTTAGTCATCTTTCTTCCCTCCTCCGCCCCAAGATAGAATTTCTTTTTCGTCCAGCATGACTTGTTCATAGTGACGCCATTTTTTCTTTAAGTAGCCGTAGCCTTTTGTTGTACGGTAATCTTTATTGTCTAGTCGTTTTAGCGCTTTTTTATTGTCTTGGGATAGTCCGTGTAAATGTTTACGATTGACTACCCAAATGTCTACCACAGGCTCACGACGCATAAAGTTTTCCTGAGCCATAACTAGCGCCATTTCTCCATTCGGTGCTAAAAGGCTAAATTGATGCTGAAAATGTGATGTTGGTGTTCGTTTACTAAATACTTCGAATTCTTGATAGAAAGATTGTTTTTCCACGATGATACCCCCTCTCTATAGCGTTAATTTACTAGAGCCGTTAATGCTTCCCGTACCCAAGCGTTATTTTCGTATGATGAACGACGAAGTGCTAAGCGTTCTTGAGAACATGGACCTTCGTTGCGTTGGATTTTTTTGAAATATTCCCAGTTTGGCTCTTGGTAAATCCATTTATTTTGCACTTCATCAAAATGCAAAGTTGGGTCTGGCACAGTTAAACCTATTGATTGAATACGAGGAACGTATTTTGTTAAGAAGCTTTGACGTAATTCTTCATTCGTTAAGACACGAATTTTATATTTAATAGTCAAATCTTGTTTGCTAGAACCTGTTGTGTCCTTTGATGCTGGGCCAAAGAAAAATAATAGTGATTCCCACCAGCGATTTAACGCGTCTTGCACAAGTGCACGTTGTTCAGGTGTACCTTCTGCCAACGCCATAATAATAGCTTCACCGTGTTGTGCATGGAATACTTCTTCTGCACAAATACGTTGTAAAGCACGTGCGTAAGGACCATACGAAGAACCTAACATGTTTGTTTGCGAGATAATGGCAGAACCATCTACAAGCCAGCCAATTAAACCCGCATCCCCCCATGATTTTGTTTCCATATGGAATACATTGTGGAACTTAAGACGCCCTTCGAATAAATCAATCATTATATCGCCGCGATCTTTACCATATGGTTTTAGTAAATCTTCTGCTACGCGTAATAATAATTGACCATGTCCCATCTCATCTTGAACCTTCGCCATAATTCCTAGCTTTCGATATAATGTCGGAGCTTTTGGAACCCATTCTTTCTCAGGAAGAGCACCCATTATTTCACTAATACCATGCATCGAAATTAATTTGATTAGTGCCAAACGATACTCTTCCGGCATCCAATCATCTACTTCAATCTTTTCACCTGCAGCAATCCGCGCCTCGAATTGCTCTTGTAATTGTTGTTCAGATACTTGAGCAACGACACTCATACTAAAAAACCTCCTTATATAACTATTATTCGATAATCGTTACTATTATGTTATGTTGAAGGGCAAAAAAAATCACACTTCCAATAAGACTTTATTATCGTTTGCTACTTTAATTGATTCTGTTGGACAACCTTCCATTGCATCCTCTAAATCATCATATAAATCGATCGGCACTTCTTTGCAACCTTGGTTATTGTCTAAAATAACAAAGGCGATTCCTTCGTCATTATAATCAAAAATATCCGGAGCCGATGCGCCACATGCGCCACAAGCAATACATGTATCTTGATCTACTCTAGTGAATTTCGCCATACACTCATTCCTTTCATAACCTTCAGCATTAGGTAAGCTGTTTCTTTTTTTCTTCCATTAGACTCGTACTATGCAACGGTTGCACTTTAGATGTCGGATCAATATATACTTTTGCGTTACTAATAGCAGTAGGCGCCTCTCCAAACCCACTAACAATTAGCTTCACTTTCCCATCATATGTGCAAATATCACCTGCCGCATAAATTCCTGGAATGTTAGTTTCCATACGTGAATTAACGACGATGGCATTTTTACTAATTTCCAAGCCCCAGTCTTTAATGGCCCCTAACGACGAAACAAAACCAAAGTTTACGATAATATCATCGACACCATAGATTGGTTGGATGGTTTCGTCTTTTGCATGCTTTAATTTGACATGTGTAATGTGCTCTTCCCCTAGAAGTTCTTCGGGTACATAAGGTGTAATGACCTCAACAGTAGATTGCATTAAATTTTCTACACTATGTTCATGCGCACGAAACTTATCCCGTCTATGGACAATAGAAACCTTTTTAGCAATTGGTTCTAGCATCATCGCCCAGTCGACTGCTGAATCACCGCCACCAAACACCATCACGTGGCGATCTTTAAAAGCATTGAGATCATCAATGAAATAATGTAAATTACATTGTGCATACTTGTCTTCCCCATCTAATTCAAGCTTTCGAACTTTAAACGCACCGTTTCCAGCAGTGATCAATATTGTGCGCGAATAATGCGTACTCTTCGTGGTAACAATTTTAAAAATACCGTTTTCATCTTTTTCGATAGTTTGTACAGATTCATTCGTACAGACATCTACTGGGAAAGTATTCATTTGTTCTTTTAAATTATTGATAAGATCTTGTGCGCGAGTTTTCGGAAAACCCGCTATATCATAAATATATTTTTCTGGATAAAGAGCCGCTAACTGGCCGCCCAATTGAGGAAGACTTTCGAGAATTTTGACGCTCATGCCTCGCATACCACCATAGAAGGCGGCAAACATACCAACAGGCCCTCCACCTATAATGGTCACATCTTTTATTTGCTCAGTATCAATCATTGAAGAACCTCCTTCTGTTCCATTCTTCTATCAATGACACGAATTGCTTTTCCTTCAGAGCGTGGAATAGCACCTCTATTTTCAATGACTAGACTAACGGAAACTAAGCAGGCATTTTTTAAATCGTGCTTGATCTCCTTTGTCAGTATTTGTATAAGCGGATGGCTGAGGTCACCTCCTACTTTTTCGTATAATTTTGGCGTTAACTCAACATGTAGTTCGATCGCATCCATATTTCCTTTTTTCAATACATGGATTTGATAGTGTGGTGCCAACCCTTCTACTTGCAATAACTCACGCTCGATTTCAGATGGAAAAACATTGACTCCACGAATAATTAACATATCATCTGTACGTCCCTTAACACGTGCCATTCGCATTGTTGTACGTCCACATTTACATTTTCCCCGTGTAATCGAAGTAATATCACCAGTTCGATAACGAATAATTGGAAGCGCTTCCTTTGTTAAACTAGTAATAACCAATTCTCCATCTTCTCCATCAGCTACAGGTTCTAATGTATCTGGATCAATCACTTCTACGAAGAAATGATCTTCCGCTATATGTAAACCATCTTGCGCTTCATAGCATTCAATCGATACGCCAGGACCTAGCACTTCACTTAAACCATAAATATCCATTGCGCGAATTTTTAATTTATCCTCTATGGCACGGCGCATTTCCTCTGACCAAGGCTCTGCACCAAAAATTCCATATTCAAGCCCGTTCGTCGCTGGATCGATTCCCATTTCCTCCATCTTTTCAGCTATGGTTAAAATATAAGAAGGTGTCCCTGCGATGCCTCGTGGTTTAAAATCTTCAATTAATGTAATTTGACGCTCAGTATTTCCACCTGAAACCGGTACAACTGCTGCGCCTAAAGTTTCGGCTCCGTAGTGTAAACCCATCCCGCCAGTAAATAGACCATAGCCGTAAGCATTATGAAAGATATCTGATTTGCGTCCCCCTGCGGTAACAATAGCGCGAGCTAAAAGTCCCGACCACATCTCGATATCATTTTTTGTATAACCAACAATTGTTGGCTTTCCACTAGTTCCCGAAGAACCATGAATGCGGACTACATCATCCATCGGTACTGCAAAAAGTTTAAATGGATATTGCTCACGTAAATTTACTTTTTTAGTAAATGGCAATTTGCGAATATCTTCTAAGCTTTGAATATCAGCTGGTTTAACGCCAAGCTGATCAAACAGTTTCTTATAGAAAGGTGTATTGTTATACACTTTTTCTACTGTTGCTTTTAATCGCTCCAGCTGAATCTTTGCCATTTCTCCCCTTGAAGCTGTTTCTATTTCTAGATGATACATTCCCTAGCCCCCCCTTTATGCTATTACAATTCCCTTTGTATAACAAATAAATTACGATAGTTATATTTTCGTAATTAAGATTAAGATAAACTTATTTGTCCGAATTGTCAATATATTTTATTATTTCTAATTAAAGTTGGTTAATTAGTCGTCTTCGAACGTTTTAGCTTAAATACTATTTGTTCACAAACACAAAAAGCTATTTTCATATATCCCCTTTAAACTCGCTATTAATAAGAGATAATCAAATAATATACACAAAAATAAATCGTAAATGCAAAATAATTCTATAAAACTACGTTAATACGTTTACTTTCCCAATAATAGATGTTAAATTGATTTTATATTTCATTTTAATTTCAATCGTTTTTAATTTGTATGTATGATTTGTCTATATTATACATATACACAAATGGTATAAATAATTTTTATAAACAAAGGGGGATTCACATTGACATTAACTGAGGCACAACTACACGAGAAATATTATGATGATATTTTTGAAGCTTTATCAAATGAACCATTTGCAAATTATTTAGGGATGGAATTAGTAGAATTAAAAGCAGGCTTTGCAAAAGTGACACTTTCTCCAACACCTCACATGCTCAATACACACGGGACTGTACATGGAGGTATTATTTTTTCTTTAGCCGACTATGCCTTTGCAGCCGCTAGTAATTCTTACGGCAAAACAGCTGTTGGTGTAACGAATACCATACATTACATGAGCGCAGGTTTGGCAGATCACCAACTAATAGCTATCGCAAAAGAGGTTAAAAAAACACGCCGTTTAGCTTGGTATCAGATCCATGTTTGGAGCAACGATGAATTATGCGCAACAATGGAGGCGATGGTTTATCGTAAAAATGAAAATTTCATCGAATAAGAGGAAGATGTGAGTAACCTGTGTTAAATAGGCTGCTCACATCTTTTTTGACATCGTAAAATCCCTCACTTGTTACAACAAGGAGGAATCTCGATGATGCTATCTTATACTTGCATAATATCCTTCGGCGTCGTCTGTGGTTTACCGAAGTATGCTTCTTGGATTTTTGGATCATTCAACAACTCTTGTGCTGTACCTGAAATGGCCATCTTCCCATGGGCTAAAACGCATGCACGATCAGCCACCTTCAATGCAGCTTTCACATTCTGCTCGACTAAAATAATCGTGACACCTCGTTCATCACTCAATCTACGTAAAATAGTCATAATGTCTTTGACGATTAGAGGAGCAAGTCCTAATGATGGCTCATCAAGCATCAACACTTTTGGATTGGCCATTAAACCTCGCCCAATCGCTACCATTTGCTGCTCTCCACCTGATAGTAAACCACCCGGGCGATTAAGCATTTGCTTTAGTCGAGGAAATAATTCCACAATTTCCTCATAGTCTCGATGCACAGTTTTTTTATCTCGACTATAACGGTGATAAGCACCGAGCATCAGATTGTCCTTGACAGACAAAGAAGAAAAAATCTGTCTTCGTTCTGGCACTAAACATATGCCATTGGCAACTGTCTTTTGTACACCATCTTTCGTAATATCTAACCCTTTGTATTCAATTTTCCCTTCACTTGGTGAATACACACCTGCTAATGTACCGAGGAGCGTACTTTTCCCCGCTCCATTTGATCCGACAATCGATAATAACTCTCCTTCTACTAGTTCAAATTCAATACCTTCAAGAACATGTAAATGCCCGTGATAAGTATGTAAATTTTCAACTTTAAGCATAGACAACACCTTCTTCCGCTTCATCATCGCCTAAGTACGCTGCTACAACCTTTGGATTTTTGTAGATCTCTTCTGGTGTACCTTCTCCAATCTTAACCCCGTTATCGACAACAACTAAACGATCTGAAATAGACATAACGGTTTCCATATCATGCTCGACGAATAAAAAAGTCATTCCCTCTGCGCGCATTTTTAATATGACATCGACTAATTGCCTTGATTCCTCAGCGTTTAGGCCCGCCATTGGTTCATCTAATAAAATGAGTTGAGGTTTTGAAATCGCTGCGCGTGCAATTTCAAGAAGTCGTTGGCACCCATAAGGTAATTTATCAGACATTTCATAAGCAAACTCAGCAATACCTACATCTTTTAAACATTGCAATGCTCTCTCCATCGTATAAACTTCTTCTTTCACAACATTCGGTAAGCGTAAACCGGCCGTTAAAATATTAGTTTTCATCGTAATATGTGCACCGGTCATGACATTCTCGATCACGGTCATATTATCGAAAACTTCTAAGTTTTGAAATGTTCTTGTTACACCCGCTTGCGCAATCTGATACGGCTTTTTTCTTGTTAACCGCTCCCCTAGGAAATAAACATTCCCAGATGAACTTGGCAATACCCCTGTTATCATATTGAAAAGTGTTGTTTTCCCTGCACCGTTAGGGCCAATAACTGCGAATATTTCACCTTTATTAATAGTGAAGGATACATTGTCTACAGCAACAACTCCTCCGAATACTTTCGTTAAGTTTTCTACACTTAAGATAAGCTCTTTATTAGTCATTCGCTTCCCCTCCTGTAGCTTGTCTATCGATTGTGAACGCTATCGGTGCAGGGCGCTCTTTCTTCTGAAACTTCCCGATAATTTTCAGAAATTGAGGAACTAAGCCATTAGGCATATAAATCAGCGTTAAAACTAGCAATAAACCAAAGAAAACGATTTCGAATTCCCCTCCAATATTAGGGAAGAATACTGGCACAAAATGTTTTAATAGTTCCCCAAGTAGAACATAAGTAGCTGAGCCAACAATGGCTCCCCAAATATTATTTAATCCACCGATAATAACCATTATCAATAAATAAATGGAGGTATTGGCTGTAAATAAATTCGGATTAATAAATGATACATAGTGTGCTAAAAGTGAACCAGAAATAGATGTGAAAATAGCACTTATCACAAAAATTTGTAATTTATATTTCATTAAATTTACACCAACGGCATCTGCTGCAATCTCACTCCCCTCAATCGAACGTAAACCACGCCCAATTCTCGAGTGGATAATATTCCGTGAGAAAATAAGGGCCATAAAAACAAATAGCCAAATTAGATAGAAGTAACTTTGATCTGTAACGAATTCAAAGCCGAATAACTGAATCGCCGGTATACCAAAGAAGCCATTCGAGCCCCCTGTAATAGATGTTAATTCTTTAAATGCTGTATACACAATAATGCCAAACCCTAGAGTTGCTAACGCTAAATAATAGCCTTTCAACTTAAAAGTAGGAATCCCGATGATAAAAGCAACAAACGCAGAAATGAGCGCACCTACCAATATTGCTAACCATGGAGATAACCCTAATGTAGCTGTCATATAAGCAGACGTGTAGGCACCAATTCCATAAAAGGCCGCATGCCCTAGTGAAATTTGTCCAGCATAGCCTGTTAACATCGTTAAACCTATACATACTAATGCATAAAAGCCAATCATCGTAAAAATAGCGAGTGTATAATTAGATCCAACTAACGGGATACAAAATAGTAGAGCAAAAAAAATACTTGGTCCAACTAAGCTGTTATTATAGATGAGCTTTAAGCTCTTTTTGTTCATCGTAGTAACCCCCTACACACGTTTTCCAGAAGCTTTTGCGAATAGACCTTCTGGTTTTACAAATAAAATTAATAGCAATAAAGAGAAACTCACTAAATCTTTTAAACCAGATGACCATAATCCCTCTGTAAATGCTTCAATAATTCCGATGAGAAAGGCACCAGCAATTGCCGCTGGGGCATTTGTTAAACCACCGACAACTGCTGCAACAAACGCTTTAATGCCAAGCATCATCCCCATATCGTAGGATGCACCGGAAATTGGCGCGATTACTGTACCCGCTAAAGCTCCCACACCCGCACTTACAATTACAGCAAACAATGACATTTTATTTGGATTGATGCCCATTAAACGTGCAGCAAATGGATTTATCACACAAGCTGTTAATGATTTTCCTGTAAATGTATAGTTATAGAAGTACATCATGGCGATTAAAATAACGATTGAAAGGCCAATCGCCCACAAATTTTGTGGCAGTAATACCGCTTCAAAAAATTGAATAGGTGTATTATCCGTAAACGGCGGTAGTGTTTGGGCTTGTGTTCCCCAAATTAAAATCGCAATACCTCGAAATGCAATCGATACACCGATTGTAATGATTATTAGCGTTGTCATGGAAGATTTACGAGCTGTATGAATTGCTGTTCGTTCAAATACAGCACCAATTGCGGCCACAATGACGATACTCAAAATGATAGCTAACCATAAAGGTAGATTAGCTTTCGCCAATGAAATACTGATTAACGCACCAAACATAGCAAATTCGCCTTGCGCAAAATTAAGGATGCCTGTCACGTTATAAATAATGACAAAGCCAACCGCAATCAATGCATAAATGGCTCCTATTGTTAAACCTGAAAATAATAATTGCAACATTTGAGAAAATGTTTCCATATAGTCTTTCACTCCATTCTTTTCGAGGTTACTAAGCTCATAAATGAATGAACAGTGATAGAGAGATACCACTGTTCATTGAATGTGTATTATTTTGCAGGTATGTTGATTAACCATTCTTATCTTCTTAGGTTCATCACCATACCGTGGGGTTGATTTCCGTTCCGGCTGGGCGCTTTGTAGCTGCCGCTTTGCTTTCGCTACAGAAAACATTTGCCGCTGACGCTTCGCTTTCGCGCAGAGCAAAGCTTCCTGGGGGCGTCCGATGAGCCGCTTCACTCGCGATGCTCGCTCCAGGGTCTCGGGCCAACAGATGTTTTTTGCGCGAAAGCGTAGTGCTAACGTAGCGGCAGCAGCACCGATGTTGGTCACGAAGGCGTTATCACAGGACGTGATGGTTTTAGCCTTCGTTCCCCTATCGCTGATCCCCAAGGAGTCGCCCAGCCTCCACTCCAATCAACTACATGCAACTCGGTTCCTATGTCTTCCACTTTAATCAAATAAAAATGTGCATACATAAGCAAAATATCAACAAAAAAATTCTTTTATCGGTTAAATTAATGATATATTTCCCCAATAAACAAACCTGTTATTTTTATTTATCTTCTAAAGTCCACTTACCGTCAGCAATACGTACCATTGCAAAACTATCCGGACTCAATCCCATATGATTATCCGCAGTTATGTTAAAAGTACCTGTCAAACCTACATATTCACCGAGTTCTTTTTCAATGTAATCTCGAAGAGCCGCGCTATCACTACCTTTTGCTTCAATTGCTTTCGTAGCAATCGAGAAAGCATCTGCTGCATAGGCACCAAATGTACTTGCTGGTTTATTGTATTTCGCAGTGAAAGCTTCGTTATACGCTATTAATAATTCTTTTTGCGGATTTGAATCTTCTAATTTGTCCGCAATTAATAATTTACCCGTTGGTAATATCACATCGTTTGCTGCAGCACCTGCTACTTCGATAAATTGGTCCGTTGCAACACCATGACTCGCAAGAACTGGTATATCTAGTGCTAATTCACGAATATTTTTAATGACAACCGCTGACTCTTGAACGGTTCCCCATACAATTATTGCATCAGGATTTGCTTTTTTTACACGAGTTAACAACGGCTTTGCATCTGTTACCGTCGCTTCAAATTCATCTTCAATGACTGATTCCACACCGTAATTTTCCATGTGTTTAACAAATTCTTCATGCCCACCCGTTCCAAAAGAATTTGCAACGTTTAACCAGGCAACTTTCGTTAAGTTATTATCTTTTAAATATTGTAAAATCCTCTCCACAGCTTGTTGATCATCTTGCGGCATTTTGAATACCCATTTGCGTGCTTGTCCATTTTCATTCATGTAAATTTGTTTACTAGCAGCAACAGAAATGTAAGACACCTGATTTTGCTCTGCCAAAGGTAACATCGCTAATGAGTTACCACTTGTTGTCCCTCCGATAACGAGTGATACATTGTCTTGTGTTAGTGCTTTTTTCATGGAAAGAATGGCTTCATTTTGGTCAGATTTATCATCATATGTTACTAAGTCAATTTTTCGACCGTTAATTCCCCCATCCGCATTTTTTTGATCGACTACCATTTTCAGCGTTTGCATTTCTGGTTCACCTAGAGCAGCTGCCCCACCAGATGCAGAAAAAATTCCAGCTATTTTGATTGAATTTGCTGATGCTTCACTACCAGAACTAGCGGAAGATGCATCACCTTTCCCCGAATCCGATGATGAACTACAAGCCACCATCAATAGTGCCCCCATCAATAGGAAGAGAGACAATATAGTCTTTTTCATAAACACTACACCCCTTAATAATTTTTATACCTATAGAAACCGCATCCCCTTTTAAAATGACGGTATGTATAGCCCCCGAAGTAACGAAAATAAACATCTCTGATAATGTTATATTTTTTTAAAATAATTAAAATAAATAGATAAAAATAGATTTTTGGAGATCAAAAGCTACATTAAGCAGAATTTTCTGATTTTGGTTAATCAAAAGAATAACATGTATTTTAATAAATGATAAATACTAAATATATACATTAAAAACTCATATATATATGTTTTCGGTATACTCGTACGTTAATTGTTATATAAAATCCATAAAGAACACGTCATTCAATAATAAGTGAAACCCTTGCTAATTCTAGGTTTTACTAAATTATTTAACTAAAAAATCAGAAATATCTAACAAATTTAACGAAAACACGTGAAAAAATGTTACTATACAGATTAAGTATACAAATTGCATAAACTATCTAATTTCAAGTATAGGGGTGAGAGATTAATGGATTTAAGACAATTAAATTATTTCATTACGATTGTTGAAGAAAAACAAATTACAAAAGCCGCCAAAAGACTGCATATGGCACAACCGCCACTTAGCAATCAATTAAAAATTATGGAGAAAGAATTAAATTGTAAACTATTAGATCGAAACGGCAGAGTATTAGAGCTCACTGAACCAGGAAAGATTTTATATGAAAAAGGCAAAGCACTATTAGCCAATTTCGAAGATACAATTTCAGAAATAAAAGAAGTTGGAGAAGGGTTAAAGGGCGTACTATCAATTGGGGCAGATCAAACCTGTTTATCTTACCTTCCTGAAAAAATTAAGTTGATGCATGAAAGATACCCTAATTTATGTTTCAAAATTATCGAAGGAGATACATTTTTCTTAAAGAATAGTCTTGTAAGTAAAGAAATCGATTTAGCGATACTGCAACAACCAATAGAAGATGATAATTACTTTTCAATCGGGTTAGAATTAGAGGAGTTTGTACTAGCCACACCTGCACAATGGCATTTACCGAATCCCATTCAAATAGAAGACTTAAAGGATATACCGTTTCTTTCGTTTTATCGTCATCGTAGTTGTAGTACGTTTCGCATTATAATCGATGAATTCAAACGTCACGGTTTTGAGCCTAATATTATTTGTGAGTGCATTGATATTGCGATGGTTATTTCTTTAATAAGTGAAGGTTTGGGGGTAACGATTTTACCAAAAACGAGTCTCGATAAATTTTCAATTCACGGCATTCGAATCATTCAATTTTCTAATTGCCATATCCAATCAAAAGCGAATATTGTTTGGTCAAAAGATCGCTATTTAGCAAAGCACGCAATGAATTTTCTAGAATTATTTACAGATGAAACTGCTCTGCGATCCAGCAGAATAATTCGCGAGAGTTAATGAACTACATGAGGAAAATTCATCTCGCGCTAAGGTGATGAATTGAAGGTTAATAAATCTAAATCTCCCGGTTGAAATTTTGACCGGGAGATTTAGATTTATTTAACATACTTCAAATACTTTTTCACAAAGTCTACAATGTAAAGCACTTCTTCTTCTGAAATATTGAATAGACTGCTAACTTTTCGTAGTTTGGCTGGTGATTTTAATTGTTCATGCACTTGATCAATTCTCATGTATTTACATTTTCGAGGGTTTACACTATCTCGAATCTGCTTGTAACGAAGGTAAGCATACCGAGCAAAAGCATTTAACATCTCCCTCTCCTGCTCATCTCGTTGCAATTTTTTTGCCGCTTCATCGATCGTTTCCGAATCAAATGTCCATGTACCATCTGTTATTTCCATAGTACCACCTCTTTCGTTGCGTAAAGTTGATGACAAATATGGCTTATAGCTGCACCTTAATTAGATAACATTAAGATTGCCTCCATCTCTTCTATTCATAGCTAGTAGATGCATAAGAAAAAGCCACACCTAGTTAAATGTGACTCTTTTTGTATTTTTGTTCAGTTTTACAAGCTGAAATCCATTAACTCTTAGATTCCGCTTCAATACATGATTTTTGTTTTTCTACCCTTTTCTTATCTTTACTATAAATGAATTATGCCACTGTATAATTGCATCCGGAGACAAAAATCAATATACATAAATCTTCCAATTAGCTAAAATAGAAATAGAATGATTTTATGAATTAGTAATAAGGGAGGTACCCTATGAACAACCAAACTTATGTGAACTGGAGCGGGCATCATCTTAAACTGACATGGTTACAAAATCATACAATTGACGATTTCAGCAAAGTAACAAGTGTACATGGAGTTTGTTTTTATCAAGGGAATGTTTTGTTAGTTCATGTAGACGGGCGAGGATTTAACTTTCCTGGTGGACATATTGAAAAAGGAGAAACACCTGAAGAAGCATTCCACAGAGAGGAATTGGAAGAAGGTTATGTAAAGGGGCAGATCAATTATTTGGGAGCCATTGAAGTCAGTCACGAAGAGAACCCTTTATTCAATGCTGATAGTAAGTATCCTTTAATCGGATATCAAATGTTTTATAGCATGGACATTCAAGAGTGCCTCCCATTCCTTCGAGAACATGAAACGATTTCGCGTATTTGGGTTGAGCCAGAAGAAATACCTTTTGTAATTAATGACCATGAGTTTGCACACATAGTATTACAAGCAGCTTTAATTGAGACTCCCACCCCTAAAGGGACAAGCTGACTAATGTCAGTGGGATTCCTGAGTAACTAAGCGTTCGCAGTCCATTTCTGTTTTGAACAGCT
>NZ_JBIWFQ010000030.1:0-78070 GCF_044763105.1 Lysinibacillus sp. NPDC096212
TACACAGGACATGGCAACACCATCTGTGGAGAGCTTTGTAACGCTTCTCTTAAGTACATAAGAACCCCACTGCTTTAGCTGTGGGAGTAGTCAGAAACCCTTGATACCTTTATTGAATTGTTGCCTCATATCGTTGAATTATCCGAACTAACATAGAAAATCACTGGTAGACAAAAGCTTGATATATCAGTATTTAATTGTCTACAAACTTTTAGCCAGTTAAATTGGTCGTTTGTTTAGCAATAAAGATCCCTCCATCTTAGAGCGGTCTTTTTCACTAATTCTAAGTAACTTTAAACATACTTTTTTGTTTGTTACCCTCCTATTTACACCTGTAACTATGTACAAATGCTCGGCATATAATAAAAAAACTATTTGGAGGTATTTTAATGTATTATGGATTAAGCGGTTATCATCCAAATTTATATCAAATTTTAGAGGGCTGGACTGGAGAACCAAAAAATACTGTTTATTTGTTAATAAATAAATATGGTTTACCAAATGAAGCAAGTTCTAGAAGAATCATCTGGTATAACAATGGTCCTTGGAAACGTACGATTGTTCATCTTGATATAGTACCTCATAACACTCCTACTCCCCATCTTGATTATTTGGAACAAACAATAGATTATAAAGTGCCTGTTCATTTTTTTGATAATTTAGCACGGTTTGATGGTAGCTTATATCCGGACCGAACGGCTGGTGAAGCTACGGCAAAATGCGATCAAGAAGCAGCGAATTTTATGGCTTTAAACTTAATGAACGACATCGTTACCGGAAAGCGGTCCGTAGAAGACGCTCGTCATGCTGCAACCGAAATCGAAAAAGCTTTCCGATTAAAAGGTCAATTTTCACCATATACCACAGGATTTCTATTCTCCAAACAATTTAATACCGCTGATCCCGATGTAAGCTCTTTTTAAGCAAGCCTAACAGCCGGGTGTTTACGTTATTACATTCCTATTGTTTACCTAGACTACCACTTCAATTCAGATTATTTTTATCTTTAAGCACAGCACATTATAGATTTTTTAGAAGCATCTTCAGAATTTTATATAATTCCGCTTTATTTTAAATAATTAAGACCACCCAGGTAGTGACCCCTTAAAGTTATAGTTTATTTAGGTAAGCTCAAGACATCGACAAACAACCGTATAATAAGCCCCCTTATCAAATAAATAAGAGGGCTTTATATAATGCATAGTCCTTCACCTATCTCCAACAGACTTTAATAAATTTACTGGAAAATAGCTAACTTTCGAATCCGATTCATTCTTTACATAAAGATCAGTTCCTAACGATGAAAAAGCACTTTCCTTTGAATACATTCTGTTATCATCAGCTAGAACGTATCCTTCTATTAGACTAAGTTACACTCGTGTATCCTCTGTTAGCTCAGAACGCAAGTACAATTTCTCTTTTTAAGGTTTGATTCCTAGTTCCTTACTTGCCATTCACTGGTTTCAGTAGATTTGCTGGAATGTAATTGAAATAATATTTATCGAGACCCACCTCTACAAAACCATCGATCTCAATCCCTGATAACTGGAAGATAGTTCCCTTCACCATTTTTGTATGACTAGGAGCCCCCTTCATCGGAGCACTTAAAAGTTCTGTATCTTCTGTTAATACATAAGAACCTTTATTTATCTTTTCGAAAATACGAACATCAGTACCATCAATAATGGCTGTTTTAATTACAGGCCCTCCTTCAATATCTCCAGCACAATAATGGTAATTTAATTTGCCTTTCTCCATAGAAACTAAACTTGATTTTGGACCAGTACAAACCTCATCTCGTTTTCCGACTATTAAAGGTTGACCATATGCGATGTCTTGATATTGGTAAGGAATTTTCACACCCTGATGATTAATCATGACGTAGACTGGATTGTTATAGAAAGATGTACGAATATCGATTGGTACTTCGTTGAACACTACCAAATCAGTCGCTTGTACGCGATATTGCCCCATCTGGTAGAATGTTTTGCCATCATACTTTTCAATATCATACGTTCTAAGGAAGTTATTTCGCTTAACCACTAGCGAATCAAACGTACCATCTGGATTTTTCTTATATACCTTGATGTCTTTTTTAAAGGTCATTTTTCCTGTTTGCCCTTTTACAACTTCTGCTCCATCATACATCACTTTCGCTTCTGATTTTGTTGGATATGTTACTGCTAATACTAATGTGGCTAGTAACATAATAAAAAGCTTTTTCACTATTCTCCCCCTACTCAGCTTTATTTTAGAAAACATAATTTCTTAGTATTATATACTAATAATCCATTATTCTGCTAATAAAAATATAATGATGTAAAATATCCAACAAAAGTAGAGTGTTTTTCTATTAAAAATTTCACCCATCTACCATTCTACTCAATACTCTAAATTTTATGGTCTACTACTTATTGGTTGTGGAAGGCCATCATGCTCATTTAACCAATTATAGAAATGCACAGGACGTTCACTATATTATCTAACAAAAAACACCCGCCAAGGAGTGATCTTTTCACCCATTCTCCATTTTATTTTTTAAAACAACGAACTTTTTTATATGGTAAATCGTCCAATTATTAGTAAAAACTAATTTTAAAAATACAAGGAGAAATACAAATGAAAAATACGATTAAAAAAACTTGGATGATTGCTTCAGCACTTACAATAGGAATGGCTGTTCTGACACCACTTCAAGCAGGAGCTGCATCTGTAGAAACAACAGATAATAGTAGTATTAATGTTCAACTTGAACAAAAAATTACAGGAACTATTAAAAACATCTACGATAATGGAATGAAACTCAAAGGAAAAGATGGTAAAAATTATTTTATCAGTTTCCACAAATTTTCTGATGAACAAATAGAAAAAATGAAATTAGTAGAAGGACAAGAGGTCTCTATAGAAGGTTATACTGCTGAGAGTTTTTCCGACTTCTTCACGTTTGAAGTATTTAAAAAAGGCATACCTGAAGAGATAACAAAAGAAGATCTAACAAAATTAGAAAAATTGTTTAATGAAATGAAACACGTACAAAATGAAATTAAAAAAGGAGTGGAAAAACTAACAGATGAAGAGATAGAAAAGAAACGTGAGGAACTACAAAAAATTCACGAAGAAATGCATCAAATCACAAAGCCGTATATATTAGCTAATTGGCAACCTCAGTCATTTGAAGAATATATGGAAGACTACGGATTTAATAGGAAAAATATTATTATTAAAGAAAACGATAACGTACAGCTCAAAGCTATTTACGAAGAATGGATAAAGCTTAAAAAAAGTGGTGATGAGGAAAAAGCTAACAAAAAATATGAAGAGTTTTATAAAATCCTTGAACCTTATTTTGATGCGCTAAATGCACCAGAAACATTTGAAGAATTTATGGATAGCTTAAAGAAAGTCACGGAATTTTTTGATATCCCCGCTGAAACTTTAGCCAAACTAAAAACTCTTCATGGGGATTTACAAAAAGCATTAGAAGAAAAAAATGATGAGTTGTATGATAAGTTACACGAAGAATTCAATGAACTCCTTAATCAGTTCGAAAAGCCTCAAACATTTGAAGAATTCATGGCTAACTTTGAATTCAAAGTTAGTGAAGCAGATAGCAAGAAATTAAAACAACTTTATGAAGAATACGAAGCACTTGATAAAAAGAGAGAACAAGAAAAAAGCGAAGAAACATGGGAAGCTTTTTACAATATTTTAGCCCCATATATTAAAGCAAATGAAGAAATTCTTATCTCTGCTTCTAAAATAACGATAAACGGCCAAGACTATCTTTCACAACATTAACCAGTAAAAATTCGGGGTTATCCTAAAAATTATTAAACAATGTTTTAGGGATTAACCCCTTTCTTATCTCCGGATAATATACCCTATTACACGAGGCACTATTACGGCGTTCTTCTTATCAACAGTTTTATTAACATCTTTGGAAGGTGTTTTAATTGGTTGTTTTATAAAATCATACATATTCATTTGTTTTTGTTCTTCCATATCTTATATTCCCCTCTCTACTATTCCAGTCAATTTTCTAAGTTTGGTCTGCTATTTATTTGTGTACGATCATCACGTTTATTAAGCCAGTTATAAAACGGTACTGGTAGTTCTCTACTCACTGTTTCTTCTCTTCTATATATGATGATTTATTCGATTTATTACTCAAACGCTCTACAGCTTTACTATATGCCCATACAAATACAGCTCTTAATGTGCTTGTAACTGTTAGTACACCATCTTTTATATCAATTGTGATTTTGAATAGTCAGTTTAGAGAAAATAACTTTTGAACAATTTACTGAACGTTGGATGAACATGTATGTTACCATTTCTCTTCCAACTATAACTTTGCTATGTTATGATACTTTACAGATAAAATTTTCCATTTAAAAGAACAGAAATATGGTTAAATGTAGGTGGAAACATGAATTATATAAAATCTTTACGCCAATATGTTGGAACAAGTCCTATTATTGCACCAGGATCAGCAATCATTGTTTTAAACGGAAAGAATGAAATACTATTGCAATTACGTTCAGATACAGATGATTGGGGGCTTCCAGGCGGCGGAATGGAAATAGGAGATAGTTTTGAAGAAACTGCACAAAATGAGTTGTATGAGGAAACAGGATTAATTGCACAAGAATTGAAATTGGTTGGATTAGCTTCAGGGAAAGAGTTATATTACAAATTTCCACATGGGGATGAAATTTATAACGCGACGGCAATTTTTAAAGCAACTGCGGTTAAAGGCATTATTAAGCAAAATGAGGAGAGTAAAGATTTAAAATATTTCCCTTTAGAAAAGCTTCCAAATTTAAATTATACAACATTAAAATTACTAGAAAAGGTTGGTTATATTTCAACTGATTAGATACGGCGGGCAACATTTCGTTATCCAAAACAAAAAGCTAACCATCAATCTGTGCTTGTGCATAAAATTACACACAAGCCCTTTTGTTATGCTTCCTCAACCACTTTTAAGCCCTCCTTCATCACTTTGATGACCAACAGATTCAAGTAAGTGTACTTTTAGAAGATTCTGTATTAAATTAAAAAGCCCATTAGGCTCTGAGTTATTCAGTCACCTAACAGGCAATTTATTTATAACTTTAAATGTTAGTCCCTTTGAAATTTATTCTAAACTTCAAAACCTAGATCAGACTATTCTTGAATTGCTGCTTCTAAAGCTACAACGATCATATCGTTGAATGTAGTTTGACGTTCTTCTGATGTTGTTACTTCACCAGTTAGAATGTGGTCACTTACTGTTAGGATAGAAAGTGCTTTACGGCCGTGTTTTGCAGCTAATGTGTAAAGTGCTGCTGATTCCATTTCTACAGCAAGGACGCCATATTGAGCTAATTTTTCGTTTTGATTTTCATCAGAATAGAACATATCCGCTGTAAAGATATTACCCACTTGTAAGTTTAAACCAGCTTCTTTACCTGCATTGTATGCTTTTAATAGTAAATCAAAGTCTGAAATCGGTGCGAAGTCGATAGCTCCGTTCCAAATGATTTGGTTCATACGTGTATCAGATGTTGCTGCTTGCGCTAAAATTACGTCACGAACTTTTACATCTTTTTGAATTGCACCACAAGTACCTACGCGGATTAATTTTTGTACATCATATTCTTGCATTAATTCTGTAGCGTAAATCGAGATTGAAGGCACACCCATACCAGTACCTTGTACAGAAATACGTTTACCTTTATACGTACCTGTATAACCAAACATATTACGAACTTCGTTATAACAAGTAACATCTTCTAAAAACGTTTCAGCAATATACTTTGCACGTAATGGATCTCCTGGAAGTAAAATTGTGTCAGCGATTTCGCCTTTTTTTGCATTAATATGAATACTCATACTGCAATCCCTCTTTTCTGTCAGTTATCACTATAAATAATACTGTGTTTCTCATATTTTCGCAACGCTAGACGTCTAGCAACTTAAATTAAATTATATTATTTTAACTTACATTATGCATGATCTACGTATAATGCCCACAACTCGTCAAATACTTCTGTTTTTAAGTTGTCAGTGGCGTAGGATTCAATGTACGAAGAAAGCTCATCAAATTCTGAGCTCTGCTTCGGAAAATTATGCTCATTAAACACTTCCTCTGCAAATCGCACCTTCGGATCTGACCAATCTCCACCTCTAAATGTCAGTACATATAAATAAAAGCTCTTTTTCATACTAGAAATCCCCTCTTTACTCTTCTGCTTTCCGCTAGTTTATCAAAAAATATCTTCTTCGTCACAAAAATATCTATTAAGCATTTTCTCCTATTCACACTAACAGTACTATTCTCTCAAAATCTTTGGACTTTCGTCACAGAAAAATAATATGTATTTTTTATCTGAAAAATGAAAATTTTTAGAAAAAAGGATAGAAATACCTAGTAAAATAAGGTAAAATTTAAACCAAATATTCAAAAATAGGAAGGTGATGGCGATGAAAAACTCTCATAAATCCAGGATTTCCGTACAGAAACGCCCGTCTCTCTTTAAAACTAGCTTTTTAAAAAAGAAAGTAAGTAATTTGGAAGAAGATAGTCGTAATCTCCCTCCCACTAAAGAAAAACGACAACGTTTTTACCATTTAATACGAGGCAAAGTCCTTATTATTTTTTCTCTCCTTATTGTTATAAATGGCACAATGGGTTTATTATCGTATATCAATATTCAGAATCTGCAAAGACAAATGAAGGACTTTACTGAGAAGAACGTCCAGGAACAATTAACTGTCAACCAACTTGCTTATGAAATTTCGAGGCTCACCAATTTAGAACAAGCTTATTTAATTACCGGGGACGGGAACTTTGCTACTTCTTATAAAATGAAAATTGATACGATCGATAAAAAAATGAAAGCCTTAGAAGAGCAGTTTACAGCAAGAGAGTTAGAGTTAAGTCATATACAGGCGATTGATCAATATTACGAAAATTACCTTGAATATTCCAAAAAGGTCATGACAATGCGTGATGAACTTGGTCTCGAACAAGCTCGTAAACTTATGATGGGCGGTACTGGAGAAACGATGAAGAATTATATTGATAAAAATATCGAATCCATTAATGCGGTTATGGATGATGCTAATAAAGCAAAATTAGATAAGCTTAATAAGCAAGTTACACTATCTATTACTTCTTTCTTCTTCATTTCAATACTTGGATTTATTGCAATTATTATTTTTGGTTATATGTTATTTAAATCATTAAGAAACAATACACAGGCCATTAACCATTCCATTCTCGATATTGCACAGGCTGGTGGCGATTTAACAAGGCGTGTTAAAGTTCGTAATCATGACGAATTCTCAACTATTGCTGCTTCAACCAATACTCTTATTGAATCGATATCTAATTTGATTAAACGTGTCAGTAATCTGGCGGACCATGTTTCAAGCAGTAGCCAAGAGCTAATGTCTTTAGCCGATGAAAATGCCCGCACTATACAGAATATTGCTGATGCTACAGCTGATATCGCAAGTGATAGTGAGAATACCATTTTTAGTATGACTAGCGCACAACAAAAAATGAGTGATCTTGAGCATTCTGTGCACCATTTAAATGAGCAAGCAAATGCTGTTCAGCGTGCATCCTTAGCTATGCAGCAAGCCGCTGATGAAGGTAGTCGCTCCGTTCAACAATCTTCATTAGTCATGCAAGCTATAGAAGAAACGATGGCCACAACGACTACCACAGTCGAAGCACTCGGTCGAAAATCCGCCGACATAACATCAATTATCGGGACGATTACTGCTATTTCTGAGCAAACGAATTTACTCGCCTTAAATGCAGCGATTGAAGCAGCACGCGCCGGTGAGCACGGACGAGGCTTTGCGGTTGTCGCTGATGAAGTTCGAAAGCTAGCCGTGCAATCACAAAATGCCGCAAAAGAAGTAACATCCATTGTAACGTCCATTCAAGACGAAGTAACATCCATCATCTCTCAAAACCACGAGGGTGTATCTTCCGTTATTCGCGGCGTTGAAGTAACGAATGAAACAAATCAATCTTTAGCCAATATTTTGACGCACACTCAAGAAACGACGACAATTATCGCGACTATGGTAGAGAAAATTGCCTTAACACTTGATTATAGCAATGCTGTAGCGAATGATTTTGTCCATGTGAATGCCTATGCAGAACAATCAGCTGCCAACACAGTCACTTCTGCCGCTGCAGCCACTCAAGGATCTGCTTCCATGCAGGAAATCAATGCCTCTGCCACAGAGCTTGCTCAACAAGCAGATAGTCTGCGTAATCTTGTTAGTGAATTTAAAGTTTAAAATATCTCAGAATCGCTATTATTATAGTTTTAAAAAATCGTTTGAAAGATGTTCATTTTTAATGAAGCAGATACATGATCTAGCGCCGAATATTAATGGAGATCGTAGTGTCTAAAAACAGTAGGTTAAAATTTGGAGAGGACAATGTTAACGAATTTAAATCCTTACTTAAAAGAATTAATGGTGTATATTCCTGAAGGAGAAATTCGCCTACGAGATTTTCGAAACGAACAAAAATGGATTAGTTCAAACTATAAATTTGGAATGCCGGGGAAAAGGAAAAATTTAAAGGAAGTTAATTGGAACGTTGAGATACAGCCATTAACATATACGTTGAAGAGACATTTGGCCATTACAGAATAATCCGAGGCGGTAGTTGGGCTGAAGAAGAACGTGGTTGTGGAGCTACCTGTCGCCGTAAGAGTATGCCTGATTTCTTTTTTGATGATATCGGATTTAGAATTGCTCGTTCCATCATTTAATAGCTCTAAACAATTATGACGTTCTATCCGGCGATTCGACGGGCTCTCCGTCGCTTTGTCGGTTCTAACGGCGATTCGATGGCTTTTTCCGTCACTTCGAAGGGGCTTTCCGTCACTTGATTGGTCTTCCGTCGTTTCGATGGCTCTTTCCGTCGCTTGATTGCTCTTCCGTCGTTCCGATGACTCTTTCCGTCGCTTCGACGTTTCTTTCCGTCGTTTCAATGACTCTTTCCGTCGCTTGATTAGTCTTCCGTCGTTCCGATGACTCCTTCCGTCGCTTCGACGTTTCTTTCCGTCACTTCGATGGCTATTTCCGTCACTTCGATGGCTATTTCCGTCGCTTGATTGTTCTTCCGTCGTTCCGATGACTCTTTCCGTCGCTTCGGCGTTTCTTTCCGTCGCTTCGAAGGCTCTTTCCGTCGTCTCGAAGGCTCTTTCCGTCGTCTCGAAGGCTCTTTCCGTCGCTTGATTGTTCTTCCGTCGTTTCGATGGCTCTTTCCGTCTCTTCGACGTTTCTTTCTGTCTCTTCGATGGTTCTTTCCGTCGCTACCGATTCAAAAACATTTTAAAACCATAAAAAACTCCTAGCACGATCTATCCTGCTAGGAGTTGCTGTTATTTAAATAATGAAAGATACTCTGCGTAGCCTTCTTTTTCTAAATCTTCTTTTGGTACAAAGCGGAGTGCTGCGGAGTTAATACAATAGCGTAAGCCTCCAAGTTCACTTGGTCCATCTGGGAAGACATGTCCTAAGTGGGAATCAGCTTCTTTGCTACGAACCTCTACGCGACGCATCCCATGAGATGTATCGAAATGCTCTGCTACTTCTTCCTTTTCAATTGGCTTTGCAAATGCTGGCCAACCACAGCCTGAATCGAATTTATCTAATGAGCTAAATAACGGCTTCCCTGAAACGATATCTACATAAATACCCTCTTCAAAGTGCTTATCAAATTCATTGCGGAACGGTGGCTCTGTTCCATTTTCCTGTGTCACATAATATTGCATGTCCGTTAACTCTTTTAAACGTTGTTCTTTATTCATTTTTCAGCCCCCAGTTTGTCTCCTGAAATGCTTTACGACCAGACCCGACAGCATAGCGCTCGTAGTGCATTGGATTTTTCTTATAATAATATTGATGATAGTCTTCAGCTGGATAAAACGAACTTGCCGGTAAAATTTTCACTGCAATTGGCTTATCGAATTTACCAGATGCCTGTAAATCTGCCTTAGCACGTTCAGCTAAATCACGCTGCTCATCATTGTGGTAAAAAATCGCCGTTGTGTAGGACTCCCCACGATCATAAAATTGTCCTCCAGCATCTGTTGGATCAATTAGTGTCCAAAATGTCGCGAGTAATTGCTCGTAAGAATATAACTCATCAACAAACGTTATTTGAACCGCTTCAACATGCCCTGTCGTTTCAGAGCATACTTGTTCATATGTTGGATTGACAACATGTCCACCCGTATAGCCGGAAATTACCGATTCAATGCCAGGTGTTTCGTCAAAGGGCTTGACCATACACCAAAAACAACCACCTGCAAACGTTGCAAATTGCTTTGCCATTTATCTCACTCCTTATTCACCAGGTACAATAATTTCCAGTAGAATCTTATCCTTTGGTAAGTCTAATTCCTTTGCTTTAATACGAGATCCAGAAGCAATGTTAATGCGCGATAAATCAATATAGATTTCTGCCTTATTAGGATCGATTGAAATCCAAGAAGGGAATTCCACCGTGTCTCGCATCATTTTCATCGTTGTCTCAGGTGGAATATTTAACAGCCCCACATTCATTCCTGTCTGTTTTAAAATGATATTCCCTTTCTCATCCACTATCGGATCAAAGTTCATTGAAATAGGAATTTCAGTGTAGAACACCTTTAATGTACTTTTTAATTGAATATCATCACCAATCGTAAAGTCCAACGGTAATGGTGACCCCGCATCTTTTAAATACTTCTTCGATATAGATTCTAATTCCTTCGTTGTTGTTTGGACAACGAGTACATTTCCTTTTACTTCACTTTCACCTTTTGAACTCTCTGCTAAATTTACTCCGTCTACTGGTCTAGTTGCTAAAAAAACGACGAGGAGGATTGCAAAAAGCACTGTGCCCGCTAAAGCAAAAAATGCGAATTTCCATTTATTCATTTCGTCACTCCTCGAAGCCTATTTCCTTGTTAATCTTTTGTTCCATGTTACATTTCTCCATTGCTTTTTTAATTCGCTCTGTCATTTTGTCATAGCCTTTTGCATTTGGGTGGAAGAAATCCGTATGATACACGAGCTCTTTATTTGAATCAAACAAGTCCTCCACTGATATATAGCACGCATTAGTATCTTTCTTTGCTATGTTTTCAATGACTTTATTCCACTCTGTAATAATCGTATCAAATTCATTCGCTTCATTTGTGACGATTGAGAATGGATTATAAGAACCGATAAGTAATAAAGGCACTGTTGGATTTTTTTCTCGTATGCCTTCAACAATTTTACTATAACGTTTCTTATATGCCTTCAATTCCTTATCAAAAGCATCTCGTTTCAAATTAAACAGATCTTGCCTGACAATCTTCATGACATCATTTCCACCCATTGTAATTGAAATGAGCTGTGCTTTTTGCAACTCTTCATCATAATGCCCTTTTTCCACTAATTTTAATAGCTGATCACTACGTCTTCCTCTTTTTCCTCGATTATCGACTTCAACATCAGAAATCGAAGGCCAAGCTACCAATGAATCTGCTAATCTTCCAACAAAACCGTCTTTATTATACTCATCACCAACACCGGCCGTTAAAGAATCGCCGAGTGCTAGGTACTGTAGTTGCTTTGCGCTTTTATCATCAATTTTCCGTAAATCCTCTGGTGATGGTTCAAAAAAATGTTCAAAAATTTGCGTCAATACATTCTTTGAGGTTTTTTCCTCATTTTCTGTTTGTTGCTCATCCTGTTTCATATCTTGCTCCGTCCCTGCGTGCTCCCCTTCTGGTTCTGCTTGCGGATTCGGTTCATCTATTGATATTGCACAACCACTTAGTACTAAGACGGTCAAACATGACAAAACTATCATTCGCCAAATGCTCATTTGACCACCTTCCATCATTTGCTTACTTCTATTATAGAATAGTTCATGCTGCAATGAAAAGTGACTATACCTAGGTATTGAGTAAAAAAGTGTGTTTACAACGGTTTTTCGTATAAATGGCATGACACTTTTCAACAATAAAAAGCCACTACAATTATTTATGTAGTAGCCCTCTTAAATTATTCTGCAAAATAAATAAAACCGATGGCACCTGGGCCAGTGTGTGTCGAGATGATTGGTGAAGTAAAGTTAATTTCTACTTCATTAAAACCTGTGCCCTCGATTAATTCTTTTAAAGGTCCACCCATTGTTGTCATACCCTCAGCGTGAGAAATCCCAACTGTTTTTACTGTTTTACCAGCAGTGTCAGCTTGGAATTGTTTAAATAAGTAGTTCACAACCTGTTTATGGCTACGTACTTTGGATACGGGATTATATGCGCCACCTTCTAAGTTTGCAATTACTTTTATGTTCAGCAAAGAACCGATAAAACCAGTTCCTTTCCCAATTCGTCCGCCTTTAATTAAATTTTCAAGTGTATCGACAATAACATATAAATACGTATTTTCGCGCACTTTCTCAAGACGTTTAATAATTTCCTCGACAGTAGCACCTGCATCGCGCATTTTAATAGCCTCTCGAATTTGAATAGCTAGACCTGTGGTAATAAAACGTGAATCGATCACAGTTACATCGGAGTCTGACATTTGCGCTGCCTGACGAGCTGATTCCACTGTTCCGCTCATACTACCTGTCATATGAATGGAAATAATTTGATCTCCGTCTTTACCAAGCTCATCGTATAATTCTTTAAATTTTCCCGGCGCAGGCTGAGAGCTTTTCGGTAAGTTTTTAGCATTTTTCATTAAACTTAAAAAAGGTTGTGGCTCTAAATCAATACCATCTATATAAGTTTTATCATCAATTTGAATCGTTAAAGGCACAATATGTATACCGTGCTGCGCTATTTCTTCTTTTGTTAAATCACAAGTTGAGTCCGTTACTATATGAATTCGTCCCACTTCGACACATCCTTTTACTTCATTAAAATTTATTATATAGACTAATGAATCATTATGTAAACATGACATTTGTCATTAGGTTTCATTCATTTCAGTCCATTTTTAAACCGATACCTTGGATACTATAGCGCTTTGTTGCATCCTTGTCTAACAAAGTCCCTCTAGCACAGAAACATTTATATGACACTTTTGATGTCGAAAACATGACAAATGTAAATACCAGGATGAAAATTATCGGGGTATAGTAAATGTATACACGAAAGGAGTGTTCGAAATGATTGATTCTTTTGACTATAAAACATGGAAGGAAGAATTGTGGAATGCCATTACACATGGCATTGGATTTATCGCAAGTATTCCAGCACTAGTTGTTCTTATTTTAGCAGCTGTACAAACCGGTAGTGCACTCCAAATTACAACGTTTGCTATTTTTGGTGTCTCTGTGATCGTTTTATTTTTAATGTCAACACTGCTACATAGTATGCCAGAAAAATACAAGCACTTTTTCGCTATTCTTGACCATTCTTCTATTTATATTTTAATTGCAGGAACGTATACACCTTTCCTTTTAATTTCAATTGGTGGCACGCTAGGTATTACTTTATTATGTATAATTTGGTCACTGGCCATACTAGGCGTTATTTTTAAATGTTTTTTTATTAATCGATTTGAGAAGCTTTCTTTAATTTTTTACATCGCTATGGGCTGGTTAATTATTTTTGCCATCAAGCCTATTTATCTTTTCTTAGGTTTTCATGGTTTTGCTTTACTGTTAGCAGGTGGGCTTTTCTATACGATTGGTGCTATCTTTTACGCCTGGCGTTCACTTCCATATAACCATACGATTTGGCATCTATTTGTGTTAGCTGGTTGTGCCTCGATGTATGCTTGTGTTTATTTTTACTTATAAATATAAAAAATCGCTCTCTTATGCAAAGGAGCGATTTTTTTGTTTATAGGGTACTAACTTTTAATTGCCTCGTTAATGCGTTTATTGCATGCATCACTTCTAGTTTATTTACTTCATTATTCATTTTATTTCTCGCATGAAGTAGAACCGGTCTAATCGATTCTACGGAACGTCCAAATTCGTTCATCCATTCATAGCGAGGCACCATCCACGTATGAAAATGATGTGTCGTATCTTCATTATAAAAATAATAAACGTACTCTATACCTAATACATCCCTTTGAGCCTTTCTGATTTTTGATAAGAGGTTTATATAATCTATTTTTTCCTCATCGTTTAGCTCATCAAAGCATTTTATATGGCGCTTGGAAGCTAAAATGATTAGTCCCTTTATCGGATAAGCAACATCTTGATGGGCATGAAAATAGTCTGTTTCAATGACCACACCTCCATCAGGTTTAATGAGCCCACTCGTTATTGCACAGCTCAAACATTCAACTTCTACTGTTTCTCCATTTGATAAGGTTATTTTTCTCATAGATGTTCCCCTTTTGTTTGATTCTAATTTTGGAATTAACAACTCCCATTATAAGGTTAATTGGACAAATTCTTCAAAAGCTTCCTCTTCCTCGATAAACGGGTTATGATTAGATTGTTCAAAAATCGTTAATGTTGCATTAGGAATTAAATCGGCAATTTCAATACCGAATTCAATAGGGCATTGTGCGTCATGTCTACCTGCAAACACATAGGTTGGTATATGTATTGATTTCAATTGTTCTCGAATATCAAAGCTTTTTACTTCTACTTTTCTAAAATAATCAAGATTTTTTCCTATTGTGCGACCACTATTTGGACGAGTTATTGCTACTTTTAATTTTTCCTCAGAATGATATGACATTAAAGCCCATTCATAGCTTAACTTCTGACGCTCTTCTCGAACTGTATCCGGATTATTCAGTAAATCCATTATTTCAATTATGCGATTGAAATGTTTATTTTCAGCGCAATAGATAC
This sequence comes from Lysinibacillus sp. NPDC096212, assembly GCF_044763105.1. Taxonomy (NCBI): domain Bacteria; kingdom Bacillati; phylum Bacillota; class Bacilli; order Caryophanales; family Bacillaceae; genus Lysinibacillus; species Lysinibacillus sp. NPDC096212. The sequence goes on from NZ_JBIWFQ010000030.1 coordinate 14,834, forward strand.
TATTTGGGTGACTTCCGTATTCTTTGCTTGCTGCTGTACATCCAGCTACTATTTTTGTTAAAGAGTGTGGTGAATCTATTGCATATTGAAGTGCAAGCATTCCACCCGTTGAATGACCTGCAAAAGCCCATTCTTTAAGCTTTAATGCTTCTCGAATCGCCTCTAAATCTTTTACAATTTCTGTGAAGCTTAATTGCTCATCAACCTCTATATCTGCTGAATTCCCAGCACCTCTAACATTGATTAAGTACACTTTGTATTGTTCGGTAAAAGGATTCGCAAATAAATGACCTCGTTCATCAAAGCCCATGTAAAGATGTGTAATAGCTAATGGTTCACCTTCTCCACGTACAAAGTATTCAAATCGTCCTCTGCTTGTTTCGATAAAGTATTGTTTCCACATTGTCAATGACTCCTCTCAAAAAAAATAATAATGTCTGCACTCATCAGGCCTTAAGATGGATATAGTATTTATTAATTCTACAAATATTCCCAAATACCTTTAACAATGTTTTTAATAACGCCAAATAAGCACAGTCATTCATCACCGTGCTTATTAGTTGCTATTTTATTTAGTTCTTACGTTCAAAAATCTCATATTGGAATGTGTAACCCTCTGGTGCTGTTTCTGGCTCCACTGAGGATACTTGTACAAAATCCTGCTCATAATTCGGGAAGTATGTATCCCCATTAAACGAATGATTGATTTTTGTAATGTACAAGCGATCTGCGATATCCATGGATAAGCGGAAAATTTGCTCGCCGCCAATAATCATAATTTCCGGGACATCCCCAGCAAGGGCGAGGGCATCCTCTAAGCTTGTCACCACTTCAATCCCATCCGCTTGATAGTTTTCATCACGCGTAATTACAATATTACGTCGACCAGGAAGCGGTCTACCGATGGATTCGAATGTTTTACGCCCCATAATCATTGGCTTCCCCATCGTTTTCTCCTTAAAATATTTTAAATCCCCAGGCAAATGCCATGGCATGCCATTTTCATAGCCAATCACATAATTAGTATCATGTGCCACAATTAAAGAAATCATATTGTCACGTACCTCCAAATACTTTCGTCCATTATATTATAAACATAATTTTACTTTACAATCAGATTATTTCTGCTTAGAAAGTAAATTATTTTCTATTCCGATATTAAATCCTAGTAATTTTATATGAATAGTTTATAATGAGATGCACAAAAGAAATTTAAAGGATTGATGAAGATGACAAAATTAAGAGACGAAGCAGTCCGTTATATAAAAGTAAGTGATTCTTCTAAACAATATTATGATTTAACACCACATGAAGCGAGAGCCGTTCGAATAGTGCCAAAATGGACATCACCTCATAGCCCACAGCTTGCGGCTATCGAAAATAAAAAAATATCAGTTCGAGATGGCGCACAAATTAATGTGCGCATTTATAGACCTGTTTTAAACAAAAAACTTCCAGTCATTGTTTATTATCATGGAGGCGGTTGGGTATTTGGAAATTGTGACTCTACGGATGCAGGCTGTCAACTATTAGCAGCAAAAGCGCAAGCAATCGTTGTATCGGTTGATTATCGTCTAGCACCAGAATATCCATTCCCTACACCGCTCTACGATGCCTATGACAGTTTCATGTGGGTTTACGAAAACATCGAAAGTTTCGGTGGAGATCGAGTAAATCTTACTGTTGCTGGTGATAGCGCAGGCGGAAATTTAGCAACAGTTGTTGCCTACTTAGCTGCAACATTAAATGGACCAGCGATCAAAGCGCAGGCACTTATTTATCCTGTAGTTAATGTAGATTTTACAACAGCCTCTTACAATGCTTACGGAGAACACTTTGGCTTAGACAAACAAGGAATGCAGTGGTTTGCAGGTCATTATACAGATAAAGAAAACTATATGGATCCACTTGTATCCCCACTTCAGATTGACGACTTAAGTGTTTTACCGAAAACGATCATTATAGCTGCAGAGGCGGATGTCCTTTACGATGAAGGTATTGCATACGCACAAAAGCTTACAGATGCCGGAGTGACTGTTGAGCATGTAAATATGCCTGGTTTAATCCATAGTTACTTTAGTAAAATGAATTTTTTCGAACAAGCAACGATTGAAACAGCTGAAAAAATTGCTAATTTCGTAAAATAAGTTTGTCTATCAGCATAAAATAATGCGATAATAGAGCAAAATGTTTTTTTAAAGGATGACAACATGACACAAACTATTGCTTTACAAATTAACAATCCATTTTCTAATCAATTAAAAAAAGGCTATCCTCTCATTTCAAAAGATGCAGTTGATGCACGTCATCTTCCAAATGAGGAAGGTGCAATACTGAGACTCACGGATATTCATAACCGTTTTATTGGCACAGGATACTACGGCTTACAAAACAAAGGTATTGGTTGGGTGCTAACAACCGATGCTAACGAAAAAATAGACAAAGCCTTTTTTATGAAAAAATTAAAAAAAGCCCTACAAAATCGTGAAGCATTTTTCAACAATCCTCACACAACAGCCTTTCGAATCTTTAATGGTGAAGGTGATGGTATCGGCGGTTTAACCATCGACTTTTTCGAATCTTATTATATGGTGAGCTGGTATAGCGCAGGCATTTATTCATTTAAAGAAATGGTATATGAAGCACTTGCAGAGACAGTAGATTACAAAGCCATTTATGAGAAAAAACGTTTCGATACGAAAGGACAGTATATGGAACAGGACGATTTCGTCATGGGAACACCTGGTGAATTTCCGATTATCGTAACGGAAAATAGTATGAAATACGCTGTCAATTTAAACGATGGAGCCATGACAGGTATTTTCCTTGACCAACGAGATGTAAGACTTGCCATTCGTGAACGTTATTCAGACGGTCAAAATGTGCTAAATACGTTCTCCTATACGGGGGCATTTTCTGTTGCAGCGGCACTTGGTGGAGCAATAAAAACAACTAGTGTAGATGTTGCGAAGCGTAGTTTGGCCAAAACAATTGAGCAATTTAGTGTTAATAGCGTCGACTACGAATCACAAGATATTAAAGTAATGGATGTCTTCAACTACTTTAAATATGCTCAGCGCCATAATTTAAAATTTGACCTTGTCGTTTTAGATCCACCTAGCTTTGCACGTACGAAAGAAAGAACATTCTCAACAGCGAAAGACTATCCTAAATTACTCGTAGATACAATCGCCATTACGGAGAAAAACGGTGTCATTGTTGCTTCCACGAACAATTCAAGCTTTGGTATGAAAAAATTCAAGAGCTTTATTGACCAAGCATTTAAAACAACTAAAACAGCCTATAAAATTGTTGAAGAATACAACTTACCAAAGGATTTCCGCGCCTCACGTGAATATCCAGAATTTAATTACTTAAAGGTTGTTTTTATTAAAAAACTTAACTAATGAACCTAGACAGAATCACTTCCTGGTGATTCTGTCTTTTTGTTTGGGAGAAATATTTAGATTCCCCCTATTTATATTGTTAGAATTTTCCGTTTACTATATAATAGATTCATCTCATTCCAAAATTTAGGATGACATTTTTTATTGTTTGCCTTTGCCATGTAAATGAGTTGAATGAAGCGCAGCCGCTCATCTGACGCCCCAGGAAGCTTTTCCCTGTGCGAAACAACAAATGTTTTCTGTAGCGAAAGCAAAGCGGCAGCTACAAAGCGCCCAGTCGTAACGGAATTCACCCAAAGTCGTGGATAGAGCACCAAAAGTCGTGGATCGAACACTCAAATTCAAATAGAACCCCACGCTTTGGTGATATGTCACGTAATTTATAAAATATCGATAGAGGAGATGATTGAATGGGATATGTTCATGAAAAATTAATGATTACTACAGAAAGACTCGTTCTTAGATTATTTCAAACATCCGATGCAGAAACGGTTGCAAAGCTTTGCAATAACTATAATATTTATAAAAGTACCATGTACCTACCTTATCCATATAGTTTAAATGATGCATTATCATGGATGGAACATCATTACGATCATTTTATGGAGGATATTTCGTACGAGTTTGCTGTTACAGATAAGGAAACTGGTGAATTATTTGGAGCCATTGCATTATCGAATAATAAACATTTTAATCAAGGTGAAATAGCCTATTGGATTGGCGAGGAATATTGGGGAAAAGGCTATGCAACGGAGGCAGCACAATCGATTGTACAATTTGCTTTTGAAGAAAAGAAACTGCACAAAGTGTTTGCCCGATATTTTTCAACAAACCCTGCTTCAGGAAAAGTAATGGAGAAGATTGGCATGAAACAAGAAGGAATTTTAAAGGATCATATCATGAAAGATGGTAAATATGAGGATTTGGTGTATTATGGAATAATTAATGATTAGATCAGTTTCTCAAAAGGTGTTTTCGACCTTGTAGTTCCTTAGTGACAATAAAGTAACTCTTATTGGACTAGCTGCCAAAAAAGCCGAAGATATTGACTAGATTATTTTAAGGTTAAGTATAAAAAAATTCCGAAATTAGGGACCAAATTCAAATTTTAAACATTACAATCATTTATTTTTTCTTTATGATATTTTGCAAATGCGGTGGAAGTTCAAAAGTTTCCATGTGTTTAAATTCTTTAAGCTTGGCTTCATTTGGAGTTATAGAAAACGTTAGCTGGTCTCTTCCAACTGGGTTATGTGCACCCAAAACTGGAGTGACTTCAAGGGTTACTGAAAACATAAAACTTGTTCCTATTCTTTCCAAATCCAAAATTTTTATTTGATATGGATACACCAAAGGACTCTCTGTAAGATAATCCGAATAGTAATTAGAAACTGCTTCTTGGATTTTGGGTAATAGTAGTGAAAAAAACGAGTCCATTACTATTTCTTCTTTTGACCCTTTAGCTGGCTGATAATAATCTGATTCAGCATAAGTTAATGTTGTTGAAAATAGAAATAACAGTAAAAAACAAGGAACTAGAATAATTTTTTTCATACTTGCACCTCCTTTTTAATGTGTACTTTGTTCGTAAAAGAGTTTTCAAGCTAATGGGGTTATTGTTCAATTAGAGCAATCACTTTTTGTGCTGACAGTGCTGGTTAGTTGAAGAAGAATGATTATATAAAATAACAGCTATTCAACTTACTTAATAAGGCAAAGGTTCACTCTTTTTTAGATTTTTCACGTTCATTTAATTTTTGTTTTTGTTTTAACCAAAAATCGGGTGGTTGATAACTAATTAAAGAATAATCAAGTTCAGCCCCATTCGTTGCTAACTGAATTAACAAAAACTTCTCCTTATTACTCGGGTGTATATCTGCTGTTTTAATACTTATAACCTCTACTCCTGTTCGTTTAGGTGTTCCAACAACAACAACTTGATTTCCTTTTGTATAAACATCTGTAATATTTGTTTGAAACACAACTATATACAGGTCAAGGTCTGCTTCATTTGCATCAGTTGGAAAAATAATACCTACTTCCTGTTGAAAATTAAATTCAGCAGATAACCCAATGGCATAAAAAGGGAATATACGGTGGAGAGCATAGTGTATTCGAGAAGGAATATAACTCCATCTCCCACCCGCATATGTGCTATGCCATTGTTCTTTAAATAGTGGTCTAATATAGTTCGGTTCGCTTTTTATTACTTTGAACGGAATTTTCGCTCCTTCTTTTTCCACTTCTGAAATGGGGATGTCATCGGTAGGAAATTGCACCTCTGTTACTTTTTCAAAAGGGAAAGGTGAGTCAAGAATAGTGGTAGGTTCAGGTGGTTCGAGTCTATCTAAACGTTGTTCCAATTCCTGAATTCGTTTATGTTCACTTTTGTCACTATTCGATTGCGAGAAGGATAACTCCAAAGATTTTGCATTTATGGACTTACTGTAAACAAATAAGCTTAAAATAATCAAAAAACAGATAATATAACCAATCTTTGTTTTTAACATATTCTAATCACCTCACCATATTTTCTGCTTTTACGAGTGAGCTATGCATAAGATTAGTTATTAAATGCGTTAATTGCATAAGAATTAAACAACCTTAAAGGGTCTGACTACAACAAAATGTAACAAGGCTCTCCTATTTTTATAGCAAAATTAAATAACTTTATTATCACTTTACATCTATGTTGATTATTACAAAGCATTCTCTCTCTCAAAATTACTATAAAATAAAGGTGGCCAAAGAAGTATCTTCACTTCTTTTGCCACCTATATTTATTTTATAGATATTTCACAAACCAATCCCTAATATATTCTAGTCTATTGATTCTTAACGTTGGTTTTCCGCTCCTAGAAAGTTCGTGATTGGATTCTGGGAAGCGAACAAATTTAGTTTCTTTTTTACGATGTTTCAAGGCAATAAATAATTGCTCTGCTTGTTCAATCGGACAGCGATAGTCTTTTTCGCTGTGTAAAATTAACAGTGGCGTCTCCACATTGTCCACATATTTAAGTGGCGAATGGTTCCATAGCTTCTCTATATCGTCTAGTCCCGCTTGGATTTGCCAGTCATTAAAGTAATAGCCGATATCACTTACACCGTAAAAGCTAATCCAGTTAGAAATACAACGTTGCGTAACAGCTGCTTTAAAGCGATTTGTATGTCCGACAATCCAGTTTGTCATGAAGCCCCCATAGCTCCCACCTGTAACACCGAGACGGTTTTTGTCAATGAAATCATAATGCTCCAATGCATAATCAACAGCAGCCATAAGATCATTATAATCATTGCCTCCATAATCACCACGGACTGCATCAACAAATTTTTGACCATATCCATGGCTTCCGCGAGGATTCGTAAAGAGAACCGCATAACCTTTTGCGGCAAGGATTTGGAATTCGTTAAAATATGAGTTGGCATACATAGCGTGTGGTCCACCATGGATTTCAAGAATAAGTGGATATTTCTCCCCTTCTTCATAGCCAATAGGCTTCATCATCCAACCGTTTACTTTCCAGCCATCTGCCCCTTCATATTCAACTGCTTCTGGAACAGATAATTCTCTCGACTTTAAAAATTCTTCATTAACTTTCGTCAGCTGTTCCTTTTCACCAGTATTTAAATTCACGTAAAATAGATCGCCAGGATTTGTAGTAGTGCTGATTGCGACTACCGCTTTATCATTTTTTTGATCAAGCGAAAAACCATATACGTATTGATCATCATTAATAGCCGGATATAATTCTCCAGAAAGATTACCAAAATAAATCGCAGTATTTCCGTGATCTGTCACTTGGAAGTAAAAGCTTTTATTATCCTCCAACCATTGTACACTCGGAGCAACGACACCTTGAAGGAAATCACCGACAACAAAATCACCGACTGGCGCATCAAATTCACTCGTTACACACGTCGTATTGTTATTTTCCAAATCATAAATCCATAACTTTGCTTGTGTTGCATTTTCAAATTCTCGTTCACTTCCAACATAAGATACGTAACGGCTATTCGGGGACCATGAAGGTTGGTAAAACACCCCGGTTCCTTCCGTGAGCTTGCGGCCATGTTTTGTTTCTAAGTCCAATAAGTAAATATCAACCACGAATGAAAAATCTAAATCCTCTGCTAAGTCAGCAATGTAAGAAAGATATTTTCCATTTGGAGACCATGAACAAAGTTGTAAATTATGTTTTCCTTCCGTAACTAGCTCTAATTCTCCAGATTCAAGATTGACGATGGCAATTTGAGAAAATTGTTCCATATCAATAAAACCGGCTGAATCTGATTTATATTTCATGTTTTCTATTTCAAGTGGTTTTAGTTCTTTGTCATCTTTCTTATCATTATCAGCTTTATCATAAATACTTTCATTTTCACCTAGCTTTACTGAGAATGCAATATTCTTACCACACGGAGACCATACAGGCGATGTCGCACCGTTTTTACAATTAGTAACTTGTTTCGCTTCCCCACCTGCTTTAGAAAGCACAAAAATTTGTGGCTTACCATGTCTCGTTGATACAAATGCGATTTTACTGCCATCTGGAGACCAAACTGGTGAATTCGTTTTATCTTCTCCAAATGTCCATTGTTGTGGCTTTTTTTCATGCAAGTTTATGTAAAATAAATTAGATACGTAGTCCTTTTTCTTCTCATCAATATGCGTCTCTACATACACAACTTCTGTTCCGTCAGGTGATACTTGTGGATCTGCCACTGATTTTAATTGATATAGATTTTCTGGTTTTATCCCTTGTTTCAATGTCATATTTTATTTCCCCTTTGTGTTGAAATTTCATTACTTAGTACAATATTTCGACACCCTAAGTATTATTCCTCCTTTTAAGAAGAATTTGTTTTTTTACCTAGCGAAGATTTTACAATAGCAAGAATACATCTAAAAAAACGTAGCTGCTTCGCAATAATTACGAAGAGCTACGGATAGAATTTATTTCAAGACTGATTGTAGGATAAGAGGCTGTGCGCCCATTTGAGTAACGACATATGCCGCAACTTTCGTGGCAAAATCGATCGAACTTCGAAGCGAATCACCCCTGCATAGTCCTACTGCTAAAGCTCCATTAAATGCATCTCCCGCACCAGTTGTATCGATCGTGTCAACGCTCAACGCTTGAACCCAGCCACTTTCTACATGGTTTATATAAAAAGAACCTTTAGATCCAAGTGTAACGATTACTGTTCCGACTCCTTTATCTAGCAATAACTTACATGCAGAGCGAATATCTTCTTCCGTTGTCGTTTCAATACCCGTCAACTGCGCAAGTTCTGTTTCATTCGGTGTTAATAATGTAATGTTCTTCAATAAAGAATCTGGTAATTTTTGAGATGGAGCTGGATTAAGGATTACGATTTTCCCATGTTGAGATGCGATTTCCACTGCCTTTTCAACTGCATCAAGCGGTATTTCAAGCTGAAGAAGGAGTACCTTACTTGAAGAAATGATAGTAGCTTCCTGTTCAATTTGTTTAGGAGTAACTAAAAAGTTTGCACCAGGAAACAAAACAATCGCATTACCACCGGCATCTGTCACTTGGATCATCGCTTGCCCAGTAGCTCCTTCCTTTTGAACGGAATCAATATAAACGCCTCTATCTTTTAAATTGTTTATCGCTTGTTCCCCGAAATCATCTTTTCCTACTTTCCCAATAAAATGAACATTTGCTCCTAGCTGGCTTGCTGTTACTGCTTGGTTTGCACCTTTTCCACCGAAATGAACACTATGAGACGCACTGTGAAGTGTTTCACCTTTATTTACAATGTAGGGAACACGATAGACAAGATCTATATTAATGCTTCCGACTAATGAAATATCCATGCCAGCTATCATCCTTTCTTAAAATCTCTTTTTCTTTAATACGGATAATAATTGACCTTTTGTCATGATTCCTTTCTCCAAACCCAATATGTTGGCCATTTTAGCAACTGCAGGTGGCTTTAGCATACTTTCTTCTAATATCGCATGATTATAAAAAATATGTTCCGAAACATCATCTGCAATAATCCTACGATTTGCCATTACTACAATTCGAGAGAAATAATTCGTGACAAATTCCATATCGTGTGTAATCGCAATAACAGTCTTTCCCTTTCTCTCCAATTCGTCTAAGAGCACACTTAATAAATCTAATCCGACACGATCCTGTCCAGCTGTCGGCTCATCTAAAATAATCACATCGGAATCCATTGCTAAAACCGAAGCAATTGTAACAAATTTACGTACAGAATATGGGAGATTATAAGGATTTTCTTGCGAAACATTACTAATTCCGCATAATTCCATAGCCCAATCCGTTAGCATTGCTACACGTTCTGGATCAAAGCCCATATTTTTAGGTCCAAACTGTACTTCTAATTCTACATTATTGTGGAAAATTTGATCGTCCGGGTTTTGAAATACATAACCAACCTTTCGAGATACTTGAGCTGTCGTATAATCTTTTGTATTCCAATCCGCAACATATACCTCACCTTCAGTTGGCTTTAAGAGGCCGTTCATCAATTTTACTGCGGTTGTTTTTCCGGCCCCGTTTTGTCCAATAATCGCTAGACGTTGACCAGCCGGAACCGTAAGTGTCAAATTTTCTAATGCTTTTGTTCCATCGGGATAAGCGAAACTAACGTTTTTCAGTTGAAGTTCAGTCATAAGCACTCTCCCCTACACTTGCCCAACTTATGCTTTCAGGTAATTCCTCATCGCGAATTGGAACATATTTTAAATGAACTCCGTCTTTTTGTAAATTTAGAGCGACCTCGGTTACATGAGGATATTGAATGTTATATTCCCCATATCGTGGGTCCGCAAAAACTCCTCGAGTCGGACCTTGTAATACTATTTCTCCATTATTGAGGACAATTAGATTGTCCGCATATTCAGCAATTAAGTCCATTTTATGTTCTACTAGGATAATAGTTTTTCCCTGTTCTTTCATGAGACGAATGATATCAAATACATGCTCTGTTCCAATTGGATCTAACTGAGATGTTGGCTCGTCAATGACAAGAATATCGGGATTCATGACGATGATCGAAGCAAGTGCAACACGTTGACGTTGACCACCTGAAAGTCCCATTGGATGCTTTCCTCGTAAATGTTCGATTTTTATAAGCTTTAATATTTCATTTACTCTGTCAATAATTTCATTTTCTTCTACACCTAAATTTTCGAGACCAAACGCTACTTCGTCAAAGACAGTATCTTTTACACCTGATACTTGGATGAAAGGGTTTTGAAAGACATATCCAATTTTTCCTCCTAATTGTCCTAATTGATATTCTACTATTCTTTTATCATCGACAATAACGTCCCCTTCAAGGTCTCCTTTATAAAAGTGTGGAATGAATCCTCGTATGATATTACATAGGGTCGTTTTACCGGAGCCATTATTGCCAATAATGGCTGTAAATTTCCCCTTTTCAATTTTAAAAGACGCATTTTTTATGTTCCAATCATCACTAACTGGATATCGATATGAGACATTTTTCATTTCAATGATAAAATTCATGTGAGGACCCTCCAGAACACCAAACCTACTAAAATGATCATGTAGACGAATGGCAAAATTCGATCAGCTGTACTTTTTGTTAGCTTATGCAAGCTAGTCTTCTTTGTTGGAGCAGAAAAAGCTCTCGACTCTAAAGTAATTGCTCGTTCTTCAGTACTTGATATAGATGATAATATGAGAGGAGTTAAGGTTGGGATAAATGCTTTCGCTCTCGTTAACAATGATCCTTCCGTTTCTACCCCACGTGTTTTTTGGGCATCCATAATTGTGTTCGCATGGCGTCGCATTTCAGGAATAATTTGCAATGTTGATAAAACTACATAAGCTCCCATTGGAGGGAGGCCTGCATCTTCTAGCGATTTTACGAAGTCACGAACATCTGTCAAACGGAAAAATAATATAAAGGCAGAACCCATCGCCAGAATGCGAGACGTAAGCGTTAATCCATAATCCAAGCCTTCCTCAGTCCACTTAAATATTCCCCATTGTCCCATCACATGATCACCTGGATAGAACAAGAGCTGCATGAAGAAAATGATGATTAGTAAAAATAACAAAGCCTTCATGACAGTACCCAAAAATTCTTTCACAATGCCTGCAGCGGCAGCTATAAGAAGTAAAATTGGGAAAACTAGAAATGAGAATATAAACTCGGGAATAATAAGAACGGCAGCTGATACAAGTAATGCAAAGAAGAATTTAGTCATTGGATGCAACCGCTGAATGAAATTTTTCTGCACGACGAACCCTCCTCAAAAAAAGTAGATCTTTCCGCTCAGGCAGAACGGAAAGAGTTCAATTATCGGTCTTCACGTTTCATATACAGAGTCCCATAATTCATTTTTGATAAATAACGATCAGACATTTTTCTTACAATAAAGTAAACGATTAGAGCCGATACAACTTTGTCCGCAATTTCAAAGATAAAGGATGAAGCGAATACGGCACTCCAAATTTTTTGTCCTGAAGCAAGGAATGTAGCTGTAAGAATAGATCCTGTACCTCCAGTAGCTCCTCCAAAAACTAACACCGTAATTGGAGCAGATACAATAACAGCAATAAAAGTAATCACAATACCGGAAATAATCGTTTTAGGAATATTTTTAAACATTCCTCCTTTAGACAAGTATCCTACCCCTATTCCAATCGCCACAGATGTAATGGCATATGGAAAATACGTAGGATTAAAAATACCATTTATAAGGTTTGTAATTAATCCAGCAAGTAATGCAACCCAAGGACCAGCAACGACCCCGATTAATATGGTTCCAATCGTATCAAGAAAAATAGGGAGCCTTAAAACGTTAGCAATTTGAAAACCGACAATATTCACTGCTACACCAATAGGAATAAGAAGCATAGACATCATATTAAAGTCATCTTTAAAACTACGTTTCATCTTGGTTTCCCACCTTTTTTAATTATTGACTGATTTGACGGCCCATTTTTGCAACCGCTTCCATAAATTGATTAACAAAGGCTTCACGATTGACCGAGTGCAATACTTTTACATTACGAGGTTTTCCGGAACGGTGCATATAATCTACAACGGTCGCACCAGCAGTGTGGCGCCCTTCTGTCTCAACCGCTACAAAGCAATCTTCTCCTTCAAAAAGTTCTGGCGTGACAACATATGACACAGCACATAGATCATGCAAACGAAACCCATTTTCGAAATCAGTTTCTTGGAAATCATTATTTTTTGCATTTTGTATATAGAAGCGAAGCATTGCGCCAATTTTTTGTGATAAATCTGTCCCCATACTTTCAATTTGATGTAACTCTTCCATATTGACATACGCTTTATGAGTAACATCAAGTCCGCTCATGATAATAGGAATTCCTGAACGATAAACGATATCGGCTGCATGTGGATCAACATATACATTAAATTCTGCAAAAGGACTCATATTGCCAGCTATAGCTGCACCACCCATATACGAAATATAGCTGATTTTTTCTTTTACTTCTGGATGAGCAAGCAGCAATGCTCCGATATTTGTAAGTGGTCCAGTTGCGATTAAAACAATCGGTTCCTCACTTTCAGTTAAAACATCTATTAAAGCATTTATGGCTGTTCTATCACTTTCGAGTAAATCCGGCTTCGGTAAAATGACTTCTCCTAACCCACTTTCCCCATGAACATCATCAGCAACCTCCAATTCACGGAAGAAAGGATGATCAAACCCCCTTGCGATTTCAATATTTTGTTTCATGTAGCTTGTGAATGCTCTAGCATTGTAGACCGTTTTATCTTGCGTTTGATTTCCTGGTTCCGTTGTAATTAATTTTATATCCAGATCATCTCGGGAAAAGGCTAATAATAACGCCATAACATCGTCAATTCCTGGGTCACAATCAATAATCACTGGTATTTTTTTCATCAATTTCACTCCTCTAGTTCATCTACATTTCTTGATGTTTTATGGTGCTGTAGTGCTTTCACGTACTACCAGAGTCGGGTTAAACATAACAGATTGCGTTTCGTTATTTTCAAGTTTTTGTATTAATAGCTTTACTGCCTCCCTCCCCATAAGATAAGTATCCTGACGAATTGTAGTAAGCTTTGGCATTAATGCAGATACTAACGGAATGTCGTCAAAGCCTATGATGGATAAATCCTTTGGTATATGAATTCCAAGCTCGTGAGCCATTCGGTAAATACCGAATGCCATTACATCATTAAAGGCAAATATAGCCGTCACTTCTTTTTTCCTCAGGAGATCTTTGGACTTTTGGTATGCCTTTTCCATCTGAAAATCCCCTTCAATAATATGTGATGGTAAAAGTTCAACGCCTGATTCAGACAGCGCTCTTTTGAAACCTGCTAAACGTTCATTAGACAAAGAAAGAGAGCTTGGTCCAATCATGCATGCTATCTTCCTATGACCGAGTTCTACTAAATGTATTCCTGCTAAATATCCACCTTTATCATTATCTATATAGACACTGGAATGTTTTTTTTCATTCTTTCCTCTATCAACGAGAACAAAAGGAATCTTTGCACGTGATAATTGCTCTTCATCCGATGGCTCCAAATAATCTTTTGCCGAAAAAATGATACCATCTACCTGCTGTTCCTCTAATAATCGTAAGTATCGCTTTTCTTTATCAGATTGATCATCAGAATTACAGATGATTAAGCTATATTCTCTTTCATTCGCTTCATCTTCCACCCCCCGACATAATTCAGGAAAATATGGATTAGAAATATTCGGAATGATTAATCCGAATATCTTCGATCGCTTCGTAACTAGACCACGAGCAAATTGGTTTGGCTGGAAATCTACCTCTTCCATTACCTTAAGTACCTTTTCACGTGTCTTTAGGGACATTCCCTCCTCTTTTTCATTCAACACTCGCGAAACAGTGGTAATGGAAACACCCGCTTTTTTCGCAATATCTTTAATGGTCCATCGTTTCATAATCTTCACCTACCATTACTATAAGATCACACTTTAAGAAAACGTTTTACGAAAACGTTTTCTTAATTACCATATCACGGCATAGATTTATTGTCATTATTTTTTCAGAAAAATCAGAAAATTATAGTTTCAGTGGCATCTTTATGGACTCCCCATTTACAGTTGCTGCACAGCATCGAATTTGCACCCATACGTCGTATTTAATTTTGTTGCAAATAATATTGATAGCCCAGTACATAAACACTTTATTCGAAATATTTTTCTACCCAATTCTGTTACAATATTGATATACGAATTAATAGAAACGAGGATTTTTTTATGCATGTAACAATCGGGGTACTCGCTCACGTGGATGCAGGAAAAACAACATTTTCTGAGCAGTTACTTTTTCATACAAACAGTATTCAAGCACGTGGACGAGTGGATCACCAGGATACATTTCTAGATAATCATGAGCTGGAGCGTCAGCGAGGCATTACGATTTTTGCAGAGCAAGGTCGCATGACGATTGGGAATGATACATATACGTTAATCGATACACCCGGACACGTAGATTTCTCTCCAGAGATGGAACGTGCCATTCGGGTTATGGATTATGCCATAATTATTGTTAGTGCGGTTGAAGGACTCCAAGGTCATACGGAAACAGTGTGGCAACTTTTACGCCAATATCACGTCCCAACCTTTTTCTTTATTAACAAAATTGATCGTGAAGGGGCAAATGTTGAGGCCGTTATGACAAAGCTTCAAAAGGAGTGTTCTGAGGATGTATTATTCGTAGATGAACCGCTCCGTTCGGATTATGTTTCAACTCACGTGATGGAGTGGCTTGCTGAACGTGATGAGCAGCTTCTCGATGCTTTTCTTAATGAGACTTTAGATAGCTCTAACTGCCTTACTCATTTACAAACGATGGTTAAACAGGAAAAGGCCTTCCTATGTTTTTCTGGCTCTGCTTTAAAAGATATTGGAATAAAGGAATTCTTAGCACAGCTCCCTCTACTTACAAAAACACATTTTAATAACAATGCTCCGTTCCAAGGTGAAGTTTTTAAAATTCGTCATGATGGGCATCAACGTTTAACTTTTATTAAGGCATTGCAAGGGACGTTACATGTGCGTGATGAAATTTCTTTTGGAGATGAAACCGAGAAAGTGACTGAGATTCGGCTAAACAATGGCAGCCGTTATGTAACAGCACAAGAGGTCGAGGCTGGAGAGATTTTCGCAGTAAAAGGGATTAGCGAAGCAAACATCGGCGATATCATTGGTTATTCAGGTAACCCGCAGCCCTATGAGTTAGTACCGACTTTGCAGGCAAAAGTACAATATGAAGGCGATCAGCATATAAAGGAAGTTCTAAAAATTTTCCGCACACTTGAAGCAGAAGAACCATCATTACATGTGCTATGGCATGAAAAATCCCAAGAAATTCATGTACATATTATGGGTGTCATCCAACTCGAGGTTCTTATCGATGTGCTTAACAAACGCTTCTCACTAGACATTTCATTTAGCGAACCACAGATTTTATATATGGAAACGACTGCAACAACCGTGACCGGCTATGGTCATTTTGAACCTTTAAAGCATTATGCAGAAGTACATTTATTGATGGAGCCAAATACCCGCGGTACTGGCAACACATTTGTTAATGCATGTCATGCGGATGATTTATCGGTTGGGCACCAACGACTCATTGAAAAACATCTATTCGAGCGCGATCATCATGGGCTATTAACAGGATTCCCCGTGACAGATATTCGCTTCACTCTCTTAACAGGACGCGCCCATATTAAACATACAGATGGTGGCGATTTCCGAGAAGCAACATTCCGTGCATTACGGCAAGGGCTGGAGCAAGCAGAAAATGTATTACTGGAGCCGTATTACCGCTTTAAACTTAAAGCTCCAAGTGATTTTATTGGCCGCATGATGACCGATATTCAACAAGCTGCTGGTACATTTGATGCGCCAATCTTAACTGAACATGATGCGATTATAACTGGTCGTGCCCCTGTCGCAACATTCATGAGCTACAGCACAACCTTTGCCGCCTACACTAATGGTAAAGGCGTACTTTCTCTACAATTTGATGGCTATGATGTGTGTCACAATACAGAAGACATTATTGCACAAATTGGCTACGATAAAAACGCCGACCCCGAATATACATCTTCTAGTATTTTTTGTGCAAAAGGCAAGGGTTACTCCGTCCCATGGCATGAGGCAGAGGCGGCGATGCATTGTATTGACTGAAATCATAAAAACAGGACATGATTTGTTAGAATCATTGTCCTGTTTTTTTATGTTTCTTGGGGATTTACTATACTATTGCGGGGATTTGACTTCCTTCAGCGGGTATTCTGGCTTCCGCGGGTATTCTACTCCCTTTCGCGAGTATTTACTCTCCTTCCGCGAGTATTCCACTCCCTTTCGCGAGTATTTACTCTCCTTCCGCGAGTATTCCCTCCCTTCCGCGAATATTCTACTCCCTTCCGCGAGTATTTGCTCTCCTTCCGCGAGTATCCATCTTCACCCAGCACGAATTTAATTCACAAAGCTTGTACTGTTTTCTGCGCTGGCTTGACAATGTGATATGAAGGGTCCACAACAATGTAGCTATGGGAATTAGAAAAATCAATTAAAACCTTGCCAGGTCGACTTTTCAAAAGTTGTAAATTATCAATTAATTCCAGCAATAGTTCATGACCGTTACCACGTGGGTGCCAGTTTAAATGATATTCATTTAGTTCTTTCACAGCTTTTAAAAATTGATGATACTCGCGCTCTACAAAATTAATCAGTTGTTTGTTTTTATGAGCTACCTGTGATAAATCCTCTAAATATGTTTCATAAAAGCGCATTACTATCGAGCACAATAAATCATTGACCCGGGCAGCACTTAATATTGGATTAGGAGCATGGGAAAGTCGCTCTAAATTTGGTTTTGCACGAGTCGAGTCAATGCGTGTAATTAAATGATAATGCTCATCATTCACCTCATAGACAATTGGATTTGTCGGCATATACATCATAAAACTATTTGTTTTTGTTTTAAGCTGATCTGTTATATTCGCCTTTGCAAAAAGGTGCCCATTAAAACTTTCATTTTGTATCCAAATAATATCTTTGTTATATAAAATTTGCTCAAATAATCGTTCATTACTAATTAGTTTGCTAGCTATTAATTGATCAACAAGTGATTCTATAACCATTCTTGTTGTAGCTTTTTTAGTAACTTCAGTGCGGGGCTGCTTACAAATTTTCATATCTAAATATTGTGATTCCTGTGCTGTACATACATGAATATTCGTCATATGTGCATCCTCTTTTCGTACATATTTTCAAAACGGAAGTCATCAGTAAAAAAAGGATTTCCCATTAACGCGAGGAAATCCTTCATTCTATCTTTTTCGTTCATCATATAATGTCAAACAATGCCCAAATATGAAAGAATTAGCTCGATGTCTAATACCTTCTTTTCTAGGCGTTTGACGTACAGTGACGAACAGAGCATTCTGTTTTGTCAACATGCCACCTCCTATTCCTCGTAGGGTTATGGTGTGTACTCATAATAGGCAGGTATCCTGACTCATGATCATCGCTACTTTTCTCCTTCCCGTCGTTAAACAGTGGTCTATGAAAAGTCGCTCACATTTACAGTTGCGGGACAGTGTCGGATTTGCACCGACTTCCCTTTTGGCGTTATCAAGAGATAAACGCACCTATTATTTATTAATATTAAATTGTAATTTAACACACTAATTCATGTAGAGTAGATATTCCTTTTGTATTTCTGGTTTAAATTGTAATATGTATTCTAGTATTTGTCAAAAGACAAAAAGGGCTATCCCAAATTAATGAGATAACCCTATTAATTATTCTAATTTTCCCGAACATGACCGCTGTAAAATGTTTCGGTTAGGTAGTTTTTTTTGTAAGGCAAAAATTAACCCTTGTGTGAATCTGCGTATGCAAATTGGATACGGAGGTTATCTATGCATAAACCATAGCATTACACTCCGAATCTTGTTACTAAGGGTCACTCCTATCCCAAGTGACCCTTTTTATAGTTTCTTTACTTAAAAGTACCCTATAGGATTGACTTCGGTCTAGAAACAACATGTCTAATTATACGTATTGAAAAAATAATATTTACTATATCTTCACTCCACCTTCCTTTTTGTCCAAACAACTATATTCGATATGAATAAAATGTTGTTAGAAGAGGAGGTGAATATAAAATGGCATCATTTGAAATTGGAGCAAGAAGTCTTTTCAACTTTCGAAACGAACGCTTTTTCCTATTAGTTGAAGATGAAATTACAATTCCAGCCCAAGGTGTAGAGATTGACCCAGTTAATATCTATGAGATTGACCAACAAACTTTCAACTTTATCAGAGATGAAGGAGATACACCTGTGATTCGACCAGTTATTAAACTTCCAACTGTACCACCTGGATTTAAATTAGAACGAAAATGTATTTTTACAGTAGATAATGCATACTACGTAATTTATGATTTAGAAAATGGAACAGATAACAATGTTTTATTAAGAATCGGTGCAGCATTATTTAACTCCTTGAGAAATGCTGGTGTTCGTGAATGTGTTCCTCAAGATTTCATTAATTAATAAAATATCCAACCTTTAATAAAATTATTATTCATCATATTTAAATTAATGTTCAGCAAGATTCCTCCTTCCTTGCTGAACATTTTCTTTAAGATATTCATTAAATAATAGTTATGAAATTTATAGTTTCACTTTGGTATTTCTGTTTAAAGTCACCTTCTACTTTTTCTTGTTCAACTAAACTGCTCCGCTGAAGAGCAACAGTCTTTACGAAAACACCCAAAATAAAAAAAGGGCTACTTAGCGCCCTTCTCTTTGTAATCTTTCTGCTTCTTTGTATAGGTCATGTTTAAACTCTGCTTCTTTCATATCTCGCTTGTATTGCTCCCAATCTTCTACCTCGTGTTTATTACTCTGATTGCGGTAACATCTTTCCTGCTCTAACAGCCCATCTCCGGATGATTCCATACAATTACTCACTTTAATATACTGTTTTGCTGTAAAGTAACCTATAAAGATAACACCTATTAGACAAATAATAATATTTACTTTCATTTTATTAGACACTTTCAATTTCTCCACACCTTTCTCCATAATCCATTATATATGGAAACATAAACCTATACTAGTGGAGAATAACCATATCTAAACACCTGATAAGTAGAGTACATTTTCTACTATTTTTTACGTAATTGCATGAGTACTTCCGTCCACTCTATACATTGTATATAGTGCCTTTTCGCTCTCGTCTACTGTAAGGAACCACATTTCACGACTAATATTGCTAGTCGTCAAAAATTGTTTCTCGAATCTGACCCTTATAATGTAAGGATGAGGTAGTCGTCTTATTATGACGAGTGGTAATACATTCGTCTACGTCTACATTTTTAATCATTCTACTTGCATTCATATAGTCCATCTTCTGTAAGGAAATTCTTCGGACGATTATCACCGCTTATTAAGCGGAGACCTTTTTCTTCTTCATCTACTGAGTTTAACATCTTACTTACATTTGACCTGCACTAAGGATTGTTGAGTTCATCTTTTCGTCAGCATCTACATTTCACGATTTTGACCTGAGTGCGATAGTATCGCCTTCAATGCGTAAGGATTGTTTACGCATGATTCATATCTGGTGTCTTTAATTTAGATACCCTTGTAAGGTGGTCGTGATTTGCTACTACCTTTCCCCACTTGTGGAGACCTCATGCATACAATGTTTGCATCAGATAAGGCACCTAAACATTGTTTAGGTCTGAGGTAAGGATTGTTTCCCTCAGTTAGTCGTGGAAGTTTTCCTAATCTGTCGGGAAAATTATTCCTATCTGCATGTACTATTAGTACGTTCAGCCACCGACCAATTATGGCGGTCAGGTATTCTGATTAACATTTAATAAGTAGAGAGTCCGAAATAGTCCAATTTTTTCGCGTGTGTGTAATCAAAATAGGTAATTTGACGATTTTTTTAATTGGGGTAATTGCTCAACAACCGCTTCTAGTTTGGGATTTCACTACGAATATAATTATCTGTCCTTTGGGAATCCATTAGGCGCACTCGAATCTTTTACGGAAACATTCAAGAGTCCATTCTTAAGCCGTCTCGCCTCTATTACTTTGAACCAGTGACCATTAACACGTATCTCTGTATTTGTCGTATAGATTTCCACATTCTCTTTTATATCCCTAATTCTAAATTCATATCTATAATCGAATAAGTTAATTGCTTGGTTTGAATCGACACTGATATTAGTTTCCTTGCGCTGTACTGCATACTCTAACCGCTTCAATTTCCATTCTTCCTTATAGATAGGACGGTCTAAGTCATCCCTACCTGTTTCCTTTTTCTCTAATAACCAATACTCTAGCGGAGCATTACAATACTCAGCAGTTGATTTGTATTTGCTATGACGTTTGTTAGGGTTAATAGGACTGTTACAATCGCTCATAGTGACATGATTATCATAACATTTTCTGTCACCATGCAACGCTAAATCAACAGCGATATGCTTACGTATATCTCTATTAATCATATAGAATCCCTCTCTAGTTACATAGCAATTTTGCTCATACCCGAATACTTGGTTGAGTATAGATATACTTGCTTGTGAGTCGAGGTCATCAGTTCCTACTACGAAGTAACCTTCTTGTTTTTCTTTACTCCATTTTGGAAACTGGTTGTATAAAGTTGTGTCCATCATATTAATTGAGTTCCTCTTTCTTCTTCTATTATTTGTTTAGGATGTATTGTCTATATTTCTGTAGTTTGATTGTGTCTAGTGCTACCTTTTCATTTTCATGTAATGATAGTAGTGAAATTGAGCAACCTATATACTCCGACAATTCCTTAAGCGTGATTTTCTTTTTACGTCTCATAATTAGTAGTTCCATGTAGAGGTATCCTTTCACTCAAATATTTGAATCAAAAAATAAAAGTAAGAGAGGGATAAACCCCCTCATACCTTAGTTATTCTTGAATTGCTTCCTCAGTTAGTAATACAAGAGCATTTGGAGAACCTACACGTAATGTAGTTTCAGCGATTACCATTGCTTTGTTAGAGTCACCTGTTTTAGCAAGTGCCTCAACTTGTGCTTCACGTAATGGAGCCAGTGAAATGTAAGAATCGTTGAATAGAATCGCTTCTTGCTTACCTACGTCACGAGAAACCATGATGTTAACATTGCCGTAGTTAGTTACGTATACAGACACTAGAGAACCGAAAGTAGTTTCTTTTTGTGTGTAAGTTGTAACGCCTGCTAATGCATCGTCAAGCATTTCTTTATAAGCAGGAGATGCTAATAGATAGA
This sequence comes from Lysinibacillus sp. NPDC096212, assembly GCF_044763105.1. NCBI lineage: Bacteria > Bacillati > Bacillota > Bacilli > Caryophanales > Bacillaceae > Lysinibacillus > Lysinibacillus sp. NPDC096212. The sequence goes on from NZ_JBIWFQ010000030.1 coordinate 36,577, forward strand.
ACTCTCCACCGTTAACGCCTGCTGTGAATAATTTCTCCATACCCTCTTTGATTAATTTAGTAGGATTGTTTGTGTAAGTAATCTTGTTACCTGCTTCAATCCAATTAATTAAACCTTTCATTTTACGAGGGTTACCAGTCGAGCCATCGTCAAAGATACCTTTGATTAATACGCGCTCAATTTCTAACTTCATTTCTAGTAAACGGTCTTGAATTTCCTCAGTGAAGCGACCATTTTTCATAGCGTCCGCTGTACCAGAGATAGCAACCGCACGAGCAAAGATTTGTTGAACATTGCTTAATGTACGACGGCGAGATTCTTGGAACTTAGTAATGTCCGCCCCTTCTAATAGGTCAAAATCTGTATCTGCTGATAACTTTTTCTCTAACCATTGGAATAGTGTAGAAGACGCATTCTCGAAGTTACCTTTACTCATTAATAGAGTTGTAAGTGGCGTTTGTTGTGGTGCTAATACTGCTAATTCTGCTGATACGCTAATAGTTTCTACTGCTTGGAAATCATTACTTTTAAACATAAATGTATTTCTCCTTTGGGCATAATAGCCATTATATTTGTGTGATTATATTTAACTAGTTCTTATTTGCCAAACCAGTTTTTAAACTTGTGACCAATCGAAGTTTGAACGTCACCTTTTGATAATGCCTCTTGTACAGCGTCAACCGCTTCACCATTCATTGCTAATGGCTTATATGAGTGTTTAGCAAGTAATGCGTCAACAACCGACTGTAGATAATCTAACTTGTCAGTACCTTCTAACTCGCCTAAACGGTTAATATCTGCGAATACTTATAGACCACGCTCTTTTAACTGAGCATCGAATAGTTGTTTTTCTAACTGTGCCTTAATTTGTGCAATTTCCTGCTTCTGAGTTTCTAGGTCATTATCTAGTCCCTCTTGTGCCTTCGCTTGCTCTTCTAAATTCTCAGCAACATTTTCCTCAACAGGTTCATTAGTCGCCTGCTCTGGTGTTTGTTCACCTTCTGTATTTACTACTTCTAACTCTTCTTGGTTTTCCATAGGATAGATTCCCCTTTCGTATAGTTAAACAAATGCTACTTCTACAAATTGTCTACACAGCACTGGTAAGTTCTCATACATCCCTTTGAACTCAAAAATGTAATTGTCCCTACTACTATGCGTGTAGTCGTAAATTGTCTTCTTGCTTAATCCCAGATGACTCGATTGTGACAATCACATTCTCACGTTCATCATATATAGTTAAAGATATATTCATTGGCTTGATTGTATTGCCTTTGTAATCTCTAAACTCAACTATTAATCTCGCTGTATCATTTCTGAAAACTCTCGACATACTATCAACTCCTTACAATATTCTATAGATACTAGATTGTGTTGTTCTGCACTCGGTATTTGAGCGACCTGTTATAATACCCGTATAAGCATAAACAGGCACGTTACCCAATGAAGGATAGACAACATTACTGAGTAGCGTTACACGTCCTAAGTCAATTGGAAACGACCTTAAAACATTTCTCAGCAACTTATAGTTCGTTGTCGCTTTACCTAACTTGAAAGTAGAGTTAACCTTCTTCAATCTAACTTTATACGTATTAACTGTGACGATAGTTTTCTTAGCAGTAACGAACATTCTAGTAGAATAATGTAGTGAATCCTTTGTAACTGCTTTCCTTGCTGTTACAGTTTTAGATATTGCCTTTCCTCTACCTCTAGTAGCGGATACAGTACCTTTTTTCGCTTTGATAGTGCCTCTAACAGTAATCTGTTTACCAGTGTCACCGCTAAAGATTTTTAACGTTGGATACTGTCCAGAACTGTGATTCCAATCAGTTGATAAAGGTATCTGGTTTGGGTCTTTTAACTGTGCATCTGTAACATAAGTAGCACACCCTTTTGAATGGTCAAATTGTGGCAAATCCTTATCAAGTACATAAACCTTGTAGAAGAATAGCGAACCATCTGGAATATGACCGAATATACCGTCTGACTTAACGCCTGCTGATTGTCCTGTAAACTTACCAGTGAATACACCATCTGAGAAAGAATAACCTGCTACAGCAGTATTGACAGATGAGAAGAAGCCAGTATTACCAGTACCGCCTTTAACTGTTACATTAATCATCCTAATGTTCTTAACCTTGAATGTTCCTGTAAGATTACGAACTATAGAAGCAATAGGAGTATTCTCTCCAACGTCTACAGAGCAGTTAACAAATTCTACGTTTTCTAGTGTGGCACTTCTTACATCGCCAACAATAGCAACGGCACGAGATGTAGCACCAGTAGCAGTTGATAGATTGATATCTTGAAAACTGATATTCTTTAATACTGCGTTAGGATACAAATGAGGCACCATACCAACATTACTAAGATGTTGATAGTTGACGTTCTTAACGGTGAATCCATTACCATTAATAGAACCAGTAAATTGTCTTGTGATATTGAACGATGACAAATCGTAGCCAGTGAAATCTATATCATTACCTAACTTAAAATGCTTATCCAGTTGTAGGAATATCTCCTTGTAATCATCTGGAGTAGAAATGATATATGGGTCTTGTAAAGTTCCTTGACCAAACATCTAACCACCCCTTACACAGAAGGAATGATTAGTTCAATTTCAATAGTTAATGTGTCGTTATTGTTCTCATAAGTGAATACTGCAAACGTATCTTCTGCAATAACATCTGTAGAAGTACCAGTTTTGTAAATCTTGAATCGGTCTACTTTCTTACCAGTTAGTGAACCGTCTGTATTGTCTGCTAAGACCTTATATTTAACCTTTCCGCCTTCAACAGTGATATCAACATTTGTATATCGTTTAACTTCTGCTGTAGCGTTAGCGATTGCAACCGCTTTATAGGTATTCTTCATGTACTCTCGTAAATCACCGTATGCATAACTTGTAATTTCAGCCATTAAAAACACTCCATTTCATTTTTATATTGGTGGTATGTATATATTTTGTATTACGTTTATATGTATTAGAAAAAGGAGCCAGTGTGACAAGCACTAGCCCCTTAAGAGGAACCTATAATATGACAACCAATCATATAAAGGTATGAAACCTAAAGACACACTTACAACCACGAAAGTATGCCTTATCGGTCTCACAACCGACCGTACTAGAAAACTAGGAGAAATAAACTAGTACGAGGAGAAATTATTATGAAAATAAAAACAATCAGACATTACTATCAGTGTATAACTAGGGGTTTATTGGCACATAAACATATACACTGAATTGCACATCCGATTAATAATCGGGTTCCCTTATTGCAGATTTACACCCCTTAGAGCCACAAGGGATGCGAGCATTTTAAAAAAAGTACCGTCTCAACCCTTGGTATGACTGAGGTCTGTAGAATCCGAAAGCGTAACAATTTGAATAGGTAGCCAGTGGGAAACTAAAACATGGCAAGCAATAACAACACACTGTAACTCTTCCTATAGCCGAAGATAGGAACCCAGTAGTATCAACGGTTCATCAACACTATTGCGACAATTTCGAGTCAAAAACTACCATTCAAATATTTGAGTGGGTATCAAAAAAATACCTTCTACTATATAAGGCGTTGGGAAGCCAAAAAGTTGACCTGTTTTGACAACTTATTTTTAACCATCTACTACCATAGGGAGCAACCTTTATATAATGTATGGCTTTCTTACCACAATTTTTAAACATAAAAATTTAGACACAAATAAAGGAGGTAGCGTTATGCTACCCCCTTCTATATTTCTATGTTATTCAATGGATTGTATTTCTCGTTTTGTTCCTGTAAAGCCATTCCCCACATTGAGGTATACTTTTCGGTCATGCTGATATTAGTATGACGCAAAATGCGTTGCAAACTAAATGGGTCGCCTCCCGCAAGAAGATAACGCTGTGCAAATGTATGTCTAAATGTGTGCGCTGATAATCTCACGTCTTTAAATCCTAGCGCACTTTGTAAACCCTTGAAGATACCTTTACATGCTTCATATGACAATTGAACTCCAGACCTGTCTACGAATATATACTCTATATTAGAATTAAAATATTTCTCTTGGTACTTCTTCCAATCCATTAATTTTTCATACACTTTTTTAGACAATGGCACTGTTTCACTCTTTCGACCTTTCCCAAATACTGTGATATAACTATTAGTTACATCAGACCACCGAAGTCCCTGCATCTCTCCCAAGCGTATACCTGTCCCTAGCAAGAGTTTGATGGCACAGGTATTCCTCACACTTGTAAATTCGTGGTCTTTACGTTTTATACGTCTCAAGTATCGGAGCATCATACGAATATGGAAATCATTAAAAACTTCTATACGTTCATCTGTCTGTTGTTTCTTTAGTTTGAGGCATGGATTGTGTTCTATAAATTCATTTTCCATAAGATGATTAAAGAATGCTCTTAGATGTTTAATTTTGTTATTGATTGTATTTGAACCATTACCTAGTTCATTTTTACAATATGATAAATATAATCGTAGTGTATTCGTAGAGACCTCTTCTATATCTTGAATGTTATTCTCCCTCAACCATTCTAACCATCCCTTAAAGAAACTTCTGTAATTGGTGATAGTGTGTTTACTAACATTCATCAATTCTCTTTCATCCATAAAATCTTGTACAGCAAATTTAACTAATGTCATAGCGATTCCTCCTAAAGTGGAATCTACTACTACATATTCCTTAGAGTGCTTCAAACCCTTGATATATCTGACTTACACAATCAGTAACTTAGGTGATTCCTCGTAGGGTTATGGTGTGTACTCATAATAGGCAGGTATCCTGACTCATGATCATCGCTACTTTTCTCCTTCCCGTCGTTAAACAGTGGTCTATGAAAAGTCGCTCACATTTACAGTTGCGGGACAGTGTCGGATTTGCACCGACTTCCCTTTTAAGTAAATTGCACGCAATTTACACCTATTAATCCACGCTATTCAGTTGTCAAAGGAATCTAGTATTCCTATTAGATTATTAAAATACTCCACATTCCTGTTGAATTATTAAAATTAATTGTAAAGGTGTGTGGATTGAAAGTCAATTAATGTTAGTTTAAAAGTAAATTTTTCTTTTTTCTTCATATTTTTGCAAATAAAAAAAGAGGGAGATTATCCCCTCTATAGTCAGTATGTTTCCATTCTCCGAACACCAGCCATATTACCTTGACCACGTTTATATGATTTAGACGGTATAATTGCTGAAATTCTCATATTAACATCACCTTTTAATAATTCTTGATATACGTCTTTAAATGTATCTCTACTGAAATATAAATACCACGAATCTGAATATCCTCCGTCAATAGGTGTTAATTCTCCGCAAAAGAAATCCTTTTCATTAGTGTATCCGTAATTATAATAACTACATAACTTAGCAGTTCCATTTAAGTAGAAATCTTTATCTAAATTATTTGCTAAATCATATTGAACTTCTTTACCTGTTAAGTCAAGCAAATACCTATCAATAAATTTCTCATCTTCACTTGGTTCGACATATTCAGTAGCATACTGCTTGCCAGGATCAACATCTATTATTTTTTCTTGATAGTGTATACCTATTTTTAACATATTTATTTTTAAACATTTTTCTAACGCATCCTAAGATAAATACCGCAATCCCTTTTGAAAACTATACATATTATAGATTATAGATTATAGAAAGGAGGGATATTGTATGGAATACTGCGGAGAATTTCGCGAAGAGCGTCGCGAACGAAACCCATTCGCTTTTGTCGTTGTTCTGTTCATTCTTCTAATTATTGTCGGCGCTACTTTCATGAATAGAGGTTATTAATACCCTATATCTCCTAAAATTCTCATAACTATTGTAAGGTAATACTAATTTAACCTTACACCTCCAAATCTTTACTAAGGGTCACTATCCTCCGGGTGATCCTTTTAAATTCTCCTCTTTCAATTTCATACTCAACCGCCTAAGGCATAATAAAAAGCCACACCTTGTTAGATGTGACCTTTATGTATTTATAATTATATGCGAATATATACCTTACCATCTAAATCTACAGTCACTGATGTAATATTTAACGATTTTCCGTCTACAAATATATTCCTTGTTTGAATGATTTATTGAATTGTTTCATACGGTAATTAATATTCTTTACTATTATAGACTAATATAAGTTCCATCTAGTCACCTCCCATATACCAATAATTGTAATACATTACACTTAACTAATCAGTAATAGGATTTTGCTATACATACCACTTATTCGCCTTCATTCCCTGTACGGATAATGCTCCTGCAATAACTAGATTATCGTGATTTTTTTCTGTATTTCCTCGCTTATTACCTAACTTTCCATGTGTCTCTTCAAACATTTGCATCTGCTGTAAAGTCTGAATAACATAATATATTCCAGTTCTTATTAGTTTTTAACTCGGATTGTAGATACTCTTTTATTATTTCGTTATCCTCTTTCTCATTTTCACAGGTGTTAGGTGCTCCCACTCTTTATATAGTTGCTTTTTCGAAAGTATCTTCCAAGGATTAAACATCGTTTGTCCATGCTTATTAAAATATAGTTCTTCACCAATATGATAAGCTGCATGTTGAATAATACCATTTTCATCCTTCCAAATCACAATGTCGCCTTGTTGTATCCCTTCACCTAGGACCTCTTCATAGTTATACTGACTTAATTTTTCAAGAAATGTTTTTTGATATATCCATTCATAAATAAACCACTTTTGTTTCCCTTTTGAAATTGCAAACAAAACCGCTGCTAAACAATTTGCACCTTGACGATGCCCAAAAGTATTAGCAAATTGCTGTAGAAAACTAGGTAATGATTTTGGAGGTTCCTCACATTCTCCCTTATCCCACCATTCATAAACCATTGTTGTAAGTAACTGTTCTTTAAATGATTCGTCAAGACCTTCCCACATTGAACGCTGTATGATAACGTGCCCATTCTGTACATAACTCGAAGGTACTTTTTCTATCTCCTTTATAAATTTAACGGGGAGTACAAGCCCTCTTTCACATTGCACTTGAAAACTTAAAATCAATTGTTGGTCCTCTTTCGATTTGCTCTCAATCCATTCTTTTTCAGCAATAATTACATATTGTGCGTTCTTTATATTCCAGTATTCATAACTATTAACATAATTTAAATGCTGATATGTGCTGTGAGTATAAAACTCATCTATGGGCATTAACAATACATCTGTAAAGTCAATTTCATTAAGATGTTCTTCTGATAGAAAAAATAAATCTCTTTCAGGGACATAACTTTTCATCCATGACAGTAAGACTTTTTTTGTCGGTTTAATTATCATTATGTATTTCCCCCAACTTGAATTTTTTGCTTATTGTTTGAATAACTCTACTTGAACTTCTTCTATAACATGCCAAGGCCATTCAGAATCACTGGCTTTTGGGTCACTCACTTTCAACGCAAAAAAAGAACGACCAACAAACGAATTGAAACGTTGTTGATCGAGTTTATTAAAAGAATGAAACGTTTTTTATACTTTATGAATTTACAGGTGCGGGACAGTGTCGGATTTGCACCGACTTCCCTTTTCAGTAAATTGCACGCAATTTACACCTATTACTCTACGCTATTCAGTTGTCAATAAACTGGAAAATACTAGATTTCTTTCCGTTAATAGTAAAGTACAGTATTTTTAAAGTCAATTGAGGCAATTAGATATTTTAAAACTACTCACTCAACTTCGGTGCTTTTCGTAGTTTAGTTGCTTGTTCGAATGAAAATGCAAGTTTTATTAGAACATCTTCACTAAATGCAGTTCCTGCGAATGTTATGCCAAACGGTCTCCCAGTTTTCATATACCCTGCTGGGACGGCAATAGACGGATAACCAGCTTTTGCACTAATTGTCGAACCTATATATGATGGAAAGATAATCGCATCCAATTCATATTTTTTTAATGTATAATCGATTCCTTGTTCTTGAGAAAAATACAAATCCTCTAGTTTTGCATTTAAATAGTCAGAGTCTCTTAATGTGTTCGATAGTTTCTCTCTCAATTCCAATTTATCCTGACCATATTTTAACGACTTTCCTTTTGAACGTTTATTAAATTGAATTAACTCAGAGATAGAATGCACAGGCATGTGGGAAGGTAGATTTACAAGGAAATTATTTAAACTATGCTTTAATTCGTATTGTGGTACTCCCCATTTCCAGTCTCTATGAAAAGAAGGGATTTCGATGCCTTCAATAATATCGGCTCCTTGATCTCTTAAAACCTGAATTGCATTATTAAAAAGTGTTTCATCATATTCCTCTGAGTCATAATAAGCTTTTGAGGCATTATTATAAACACCAATTCTAGCGCCATTTAATCCTGTGGCCTCTAAAAAAGGGGTGTAATCCTTATATAACCTTCTTTCACTTTTATATGTAGCGACGTCGTCTTGATCTACTCCTGTTAACACGCCCAATAAAATAGCTGCATCTGTTACTGTTCTAGCCATTGGCCCTGCTGTGTCTTGAGAGTATGTAAACGGAATAATGCCCTGTCGACTAATGAGCCCAACAGTCGGTTTTATGCCAACTACTGAATTTGTAATAGCTGGACTTAAAATCGAGGCGTCTGTCTCAGTTCCAATTGATAAAACTGAAAAGTTCGATGCAACTGCTACCGCTGACCCTGAGCTAGATCCTCCCACATAAAGTTCTGGATCGCCATAAGGATTTAGTGTTTGGCCACCTCGAGAACTATAACCCGCCCACATCGTACTCGACATAGCGTTTGCTAATTCAGTCATATTTGCTTTCCCTAAAATAACAGCCCCTGCTTCACGAAGCTTTTTTACTAGAAATGCATCCTGCTTAGCTAAATAATTTTCCAATGCTATTACGCCTGCACTAGTGTGCATAAAATCTTTCGTTTCGATATTATCTTTTAAAACTACCGGAATTCCGTGTAAAGGCCCTCTAGCCCCTTTTGTTAGTCTTTCCTCATCTAATGCTTCAGCAATAAATATCGCTTCAGGATTAATTTCAAGCATAGAATTAATTTTCTGTCCGCCTTGATCATACTTAGCAATTCTGTGCAAATAATACATAGTTAATTCTTTTGATGTTATATCACCTTGTACCATAGCTGTTTGAATATCGATTACTGACAATTCTTCTTTAAGAAAACTATTAAAATTTATACCCATTTTCAAATCCCCCCCTCTTTCAATATTATACCAAAAAGGGAAACTTGTGCTTAAATTGTTTTTTTAACTATTGAAATTTCAAAGTTCATTCCCTCAGGCTCGTTACTTCATATATTTTCTGCCCCAGTATTTGTAAATGTGTTATAGTTTAAATAAATAACTAATTATTCTGTTATTTAATTCGTTTTTGTGAGGTGAAGATATTGAAAAAATATATATTTGCAGGAGCTTTACTGGGAATTTTCTTTTTAACAGGGTGTGTAAATGAAAAAACAGAAAATGTAAAATCATCCAAACCATCGACCGATGAACAAACAGTAGAAAAAGAAAAAATCGTAGCTCCAACTCCTTTAAATTTAACGCAGGAACAAAAAGAAAAGTATTACAAGGAATATATTTCTCTTGTAGAGAAAGTGAACGAAGAATATCATGAAAACTTTGAAATAGAACCTATATCAAATTTTACTGATGAATACTGGGTTGAGGGTAGTGATTTTAAAAAGATGTTAAAAGAAAGAGTAGATGCTTCATTTATCGTGTTAAAAAATAATGATGCGTATGCTCCAACTTCAGTACCGAAAACAGTGGAAATACATACAGGTTCAAAGGTTGCTATTATTAGTTTTGAAGGCTCTTTTGATACACAGTTAAATTCAAATACAACTGAAAGTAGGCAGTTGTTTTCAGCTATGAACTCTCTATCTTCGAAAATTGAAAATGGTAGTGGTAACTGGATCCAAAAAGGATACAAATATACAATTGATGCTGATGGTCGCTCTTATATCATTACTGTGGGTGGAAAATACTCTGAAAGCGGTGTTTCTTCTTCTCATTTAATTGATGTAGAATTTTATTGCAATAAGAATGGTGGTATTTTATGACCGACAATATTTAAGAAAATAAGCTTGCCTACGAGGTGATTGAAAATTGATTAATATCGGATTTGGAACATTTATACTTTTTCTAATTACGCTTGTTTTAGTAATTAGTATTTTTGGATTTGCCATTAGAAAGCTGTTAGGTGTTGAAAGAAAGAAATGGTTTTCTTATAATCACATTAACGAAAGACATAAAAAACTAGATTGGTCTGTACGAATAATATTTATGAGTTTATTTTTAATTAGTTCGTATTATATGATTGGCAACGATACACTTGGAATTCCTTGGTATTTCGAAACATGGTTTATCTTAATTGTCTTTTTTATAACATCTGAAATACTACGAGCATTTATGGAATGGAAATACGCTGAAAATAAAAGAGATTTTGTTGCTACTATCGCAGAAATGGTGTTAATGATTAGCATAGGATTTTTGACGATAACAACCGATTTTTTTGGCTTATTTAATATTTAATTTCGAAGCTATTTAAACCGATTAATTAATACACTTGATATAAAATAAAAAAGGCTATTTCGCAGAAAATCTATTCCTGTAAAATAGCCTTTTTAAATGAATACTATATTTCTTGCAATTATTGTCCACTAAATCTCTGTGTCAGCTTTTGTAAATTTTCAGCTTGTACACATAAATCTTGTGATACTACCATGTTGACCGCTTGCATGGAGGCACTTTGCTCATCTACTGACTGCAGAATGACCTCTGTATAATTAGACAAACTGTCCATTCCACTTGCGATTGTCGATACTAAGTTTGTAACCTCATTCGCGCTACTTGAAAGCTCTTCTGCTGTTGCGGAAATATCCTCAAGTTGGTTCGTCATTTTGCTAACATGCTGAGAAATCGTACCGAATGACTTTGTAGCCTCATCAATAACATAGACGCCCTGTTGAACGTTTTTAAAGTCCTCTTCGACAGAGGTAGCTACTTGTTTTGTATCACTTTCAATGCCAACTACCAGCTCGACAATTTGAATAGCCGAATGCTTAGATTGCTCTGCCAATTTTCGAACTTCCTCTGCGACTACGGCAAAGCCTTTTCCATGCTCTCCAGCACGCGCCGCTTCAATCGCTGCATTTAATGCAAGCAAATTCGTTTGATCTGTAATAGCCGTAATCATGTCTGTCATAGATTTGATATCTGTCATTTTTCCAGATAATTGCTGCATTAATTCACTTGTTTTTTCAGTAGAAGTTGAAATGAATTCCATCTGATTTTTAGCCACGTGTAAAATTTCTGCACCGTTGCCTGCAATGCCATTTGCTTCTTTTGCATGATCAAATACATCTTGCGTTGCCACGGTAATACGTTCAATGCCATCAGCAGTTTCCTGCATAGCAATAGCACTTTCATTTGCAGATTGTGCTGCTTTCTTAAGGCCATCAGTCGTATTCTCCATTTGTGAATCAACTTCGTTCACTGCATCTGTAATTTCATTTGTACTTGCTGATAGCTCCTCTATGCTCGCAGATAAATCTGAAGAACTACTTGCAATATTTTGTGTCATCGTATGTAATTGTTCCTTCATCTTTAAAAACGCTTTAGCTAAGTCTGATATCTCATCATTGGAATTAATTTCAATCGGAGCAGTACTTAAATTTCCACCAGCAATTGCTTGTGCAGATTCTGATAATTGTTTAATAGGCTTAATAATTTTAAATTTCACATAGAAAATACACGATAATGTCATCGTAATTCCTATTACTGTTAATAAAGTGGATAGCCATTTTAATGAAGTTAAATTTGCTAGGTCTACAATTAATATAACACCCATGAGAACATTTAAAGTAGAAAAGCAAATTATACTTTTTTTCCGTAAGCTCATACTAAATTCCTCCAACTATAATATTATTCCAACGTAGTTATTATAGTTTAATTCTCCTGAAATTCATAGAAAAAAGTCCAACTTTTGTAAGAGGAATGATATATAAAAGAGAAAGTACTTTCGTAGTATCCAAAATACATGGAGATGTGCTCTAAAAGTAAAAGCACTTTGCTTTAGACAAAGTGCTTTCATCATAAATTATTTTAATTTCATAATACTTGATCCGGCAATACCAGGATGTGTCATCTCATATGGATCTAGAATTAAATCTAATTGTTCTTTTGTTAGGACGCCTTCTTCAATGCAAAGCTCACGAATTGAACGACCAGATAAAATTGCTTCACGCGCAATTCGTGCAGCTACCTCATAGCCAATATGCGGGTTCACTGCTGTTAACACACCAACGCTTTTTTCCACATATTCTTTCATGCGATCTTCGTTTGCTTCAATATCCTTCAAGCAATTTTGTGTAAATGCTCGGAACACGTTATTCATAATGCTAATCGATTGAATTAAATTAAAGACAAGCACAGGCTCCATAACGTTTAATTCTAATTGTCCTGCTTCAGATGCTAAAGAAATCGTATGGTCATTACCAATTACTTGGAATGCCACTTGATTAAGAACCTCTGGCATAACAGGATTTACTTTCCCTGGCATAATAGAAGATCCAGGTTGACGAGCTGGTAAAATGATTTCCCCTAATCCAGCACGTGGTCCAGATGCCATTAAGCGAAGGTCATTAGCGATTTTCGACATATTAATCATACAGATTTTTAGTGCGCCTGATACTTCTGTATAAGCATCCGTATTTTGTGTTGCATCCACAAGGTGTGTAGCGCCTTTAAGCGGCAATCCTGAAATTTCAGCAAGATGAACATCAACTGATTGAATATAGTCAGGGAATGCATTTAATCCTGTACCAACAGCTGTTGCTCCCATATTTACATCATATAAATTTGGGCGAGTTTGGCGAATGCGCGCAATATCACGAGTGATCACACGGCAATATGCTTCAAATTCTTGCCCTAATCGAATCGGTACAGCGTCTTGTAAATGCGTACGACCCATTTTAATAACATGCGCAAATTGCTCCGCTTTTTGGTGGAACACTGCTTGCATGTTTTCCATTGTAAGAAGTAGTTCATCTATCAAATTCAACACAGCGATATGAATAGCTGTTGGGAAAGCATCGTTTGTTGATTGTGACATATTAACATGGCTGTTTGGGCTAATTGTTTTGTAGTCCCCTTTTTCTTTGCCCAAAATCTCTAAGGCACGGTTAGCAATAACCTCGTTGGCATTCATATTAATAGATGTGCCAGCACCGCCTTGGATAGGGTCAACGATAAATTCAGCATCCCACTCGCCGTCAATAACTTCTTGTGCAGCCTCGACAATTGCATCTCCGATTTCTGTTGAAAGTAGGTGTACCTCCATATTACTCATAGCAGCTGCTTTTTTTACAATACCCATTGCTTTAATAAGAGCAGAGTGAATTGTATATCCTGTAATTGGGAAATTTTCAGTTGCACGAAGCGTCTGAATTCCATAATAAGCATTGCTTGGTAATGCACGTTCACCTAAAAAGTCTTTTTCTATACGTTGTGTGGACATAATTGTCGTCTCCTTTTATGTAATCCTCACACTTGATAGTAGCTAATTAATGCAGTATTGTAAACAGTCATTTTTCTGTAAAATGAAAAATCCCATGAAAAGATATTATTATTCCCTAAAAACCGAGCGCTACTTTGAAACTATTAAGACATATAAGATTACACACTTTTTACTTTGGTTAGCAGTTTTTCTCGTTTTTAAACAATTATGCCTCAGCATAATTGCGTACGGATTCGGCTTTTGGCTTGCTCAAAGAACTATTTTTCGATTCATAACAAGTCGGTTCATAATTATTAATCTTCACCAATCAGGCTATTCCAATGCAAGATAAATATTCCCATTCGTTCATTTAGCACAATAAAAAAGCTGAACTAATTGTTTGTGTTAGTTCAGCTAAATATAAACTATTTTAATGTGTACTATTCCAGGAACACTGGTGTTAATTCTTTTATTTATTAGAAGAAACTGTAAAACGACTGTTAACATGCTTTGGATTTTCAATTTCATCTAATACCGCAACGGCATAATCTGCATAGCTAACATAACTTTCACCAGCAGCATTTACTAATAAATGATCTTCTCCAGCAGTATAGCTACCTGTACGTGGACCTTCTGGATCAAAGAAAGCAGATGGGCTTAAAAATGTCCAAGTAATAGTTGATTGTTGTAAGTCATGTAGATTTTCACCTTGGTTTTTAGCTGTCGCATAAAACATTTCAGGAAAATCTGGTGTATCCATTACGCGTACAGTTTTCTCTGGGTCAACAAACAGACTACCCGCACCACCGACCACAAATAATTTTGTATCAATACCAGTGAAAATATCGATTAAATGACAGCCAGCTTTCACATGTAATTCCTCCTGACCAAAAGGAGCCCCAAATGCATTTACGACTACGTCAAAGCCTTTCACATCTTCTTGAGCTAATTCAAATACAGCCTTTTCAATTACTGGAATATTTGCTGTTATTTTCGAGGCTGAACGCACAATCGCAGTTACATCATGGCCACGTTGTAGTGCCTCCTCTACAATTTTTTGTCCCGCTTTCCCTGTTGCACCAATTACCGCAATTTTCATATTTATAATTCCTCCTATTTTCCATTTGTAACTATTTTAGTTACAGGTTAGATACAAAAGACCGACTTCGTTGATGTTAACGAAGTTGATCTAGCACATCCTGCAAAGTTTGTGCTTGTAGTTGTTCTTCCATTGCATGCCAAACAGATGTATAAACACCTTCCAATGTCCGTTGGATTTTTCGACCAACCGCACATGCTGGATTTGGCTCATCATGAATCGCAAAAAGCTGCTCTGGCCCATCAATCGCATGGTAAATGGCTAATAGCGTTAAATCTTTTGGCTCCACTAATAGATCATAGCCTGCAATTCCTGGTCGTGACGTAAGCAAGCCCGCTTTTTTTAGTACCCCAATCATTCGTCGCACGACAACTGGATTTGTATTCACACTACCTGCGATGAAATCAGACGTCAGCTGGCTCTTATCAGATGTTGTTGCAATGAGCGAAAGTATATGGATCGCTACCGAATATCGACTGTTCACCATATGTATCACCACCTGTTGTAACTATTATAGTTACAGGTTTAAATAAAAACAAGCAAATTGCTCTATTTGCACCTGTATTTATTTTATTCCGTTATCAAAGTATTATACGATAATTATAATTTCTTTACGTAAATAACTAATTCTTGTCGTAGTTCCCCATCTTCCTCATAAAAGTCTAAGTTATGAAATTCATACTTAAAATGGCCAACTGGAAACGTCACACTTTCTCCTTGTGCCGCAGCCAATATGCCTGCCACATCATGTGACACCATTTGCAAAAGCTCTGTACCTAAAACCGAATCTACAAAGATCACGTTCATAATAAAACACCTCCTCAGCTATTATAGCTCAGAAGGCGCTTACATTTATAGTCTTTCTTTATAACGTTTCAGACGAATATCCTCAACGACTTGCATCATTTTATGTATTTGCTCCTGTGTTAATTTTGTAGAGATGTGCGCTAGCTCATGTTGATGAATAAATTCCTCTTGTTGTTGAGGAGTACTGGTCAGCAATTTCGTCCTTAAACGTTGCTCATACCCTCTTCCGTCTATTTGAAAAATCAACGATCTCCTCACATCATTCACCTCTAAATTTTTATTAGGACTTCCATATTAAAACTTATATCGGAAAAATTTTCATGTATTTAAATATCCTTCATATAAAGCGCTAGGGGATTTAGCTCTAAATAAATCAAGCTCTCTCTTTTGGCGGTAGTATCCAGCTATTTGATCGGTTCTATTCGTCGGTTCGGCCTTTTATCCGTCGCTTGATTGGTTCTTTCCGTCGGTTCGCGTCCGCTATCCGTCGCTTGGACTATTCTTTCCGTCACTTTGGCCATTCTTTCCGTCGCTCTGATCTCTTTTCGTCACTTTGACGGTTCTTTCCGTCGCTTCGACCCTTCTTTCCGTCGCTCTGCCGGTTCTATCCGTCGCTTCGACCCTTCTTTCCGTCGCTCTGTATTCTTTCCGTCACTTTGGCCATTCTATCCACGATTTTGCCGGTTCTATCCACGACTTCGGCTCTTCTATCCACGATTCTGCCGGTTCTATCCACAAATTCGACTCTTCTATCCGTCGCTCTGTATTCTTTCCGTCACTTCGACTCTTCTATCCGTCGTTCTGACTGTTCTTTCCGTCACTTTTGCCTCCGCTTTCCGTCGCTCTGATCTCTTTTCGTCACTTTGCCTCTGCTTTCCGTCGCTTTGACGATTCTTTCCGTCGCTTCGACCCTTCTATCCGTCGCTCTGCCGGTTCTTTCCGTCACTTCGACTCTTCTATCCGTCGCTCTGACTGTTCTTTCCGTCACTTTGGCCATTCTATCCACGATTTTGCCGGTTCTATCCACGAATTCGGTTCTTCTATCCACGATTCTGCCAGTTCTATCCACGAATTCGACTCTTCTATCCGTCGCTCTGTATTCTTTCCGTCGCTTTGCGTCCGCTATCCGTCACTTGGACTGTTCTTTCCGTCACTTTGGCCATTCTTTCCGTCGCTTCGACCCTTCTATCCGTCGCTCTGAAATCTTCCCCTCGCATTGCCTCAAATTTCCATCGCTCTGACTTCTATCCCTCGCTCCGCCAGTTCTTTCCGTCGTCCCAACTCTTCTACTCGACGCTTCGCAGTTAGTTCGCTTTAAAAAAACAGCAACCAAAACGGCTGCTGCTTCAGTTTAAACGGCAATTGGAGCTTTAATTGTTGGGTGTGGATCATAGCCCTCAATCGAAAGATCTTCGAGTTCTATGTCAAAGATTGACGTTTTATTTGGATTAATTTTTAAGGTTGGTAGGTCCTTAGGCTCGCGTGAAAGCTGTTCTTTTACTTGCTCCACGTGATTTAAATATATATGAGCATCCCCAATGCTGTGAATAAATTCGCCAACTTCTAAACCACATTCATGTGCAATTAAATGTGTCAGTAATGCATATGAGGCAATATTAAATGGACAGCCTAATAATGTATCTAGGCTTCTTTGCATTAGCTGACAGCTTAATTTTCCATTTGCGACATAAAATTGGAACATCACGTGACAAGGAGGTAATGCAGCTTTACTGCCTTTTGCTCCTGCATTGATAACATCCTCTGGATTCCATGCATTGACAATAATGCGTCGTGAATCTGGATTGTGTTTAATTTGATCGATTACATCTTGCAATTGATCGATGCTTTCCCCTGTTGATGTTGTCCAATTACGCCATTGCTTGCCATAAACATTACCTAGCTCGCCGTATTTACGTGCAAATTCATCGTCTGTTAAAATACGCTCACAAAATGAAGCTAACTCTTTTTTGTAGTCAGCATTGAAAGACTCGTCCACTAAGCAACGACGGCCAAAGTCTGTCATATCAGGACCTGAATATTCATCAGACTCGACCCATTTTTTAAAAGCCCATTCATCCCATATATGATTATTATTTTGCAGTAAATAACGAATATTTGTGTCCCCTTTAATGAACCAAAGTAGCTCACTTGCTACAAGTTTAAATGGTACACGTTTAGTCGTTAAAAGAGGAAAGCCCTTGCTTAAATCAAATCGCATTTGATAGCCAAATACACTATATGTACCCGTACCTGTACGATCTTCTCTTTTCACGCCATTCTCTAGTATATGTTGTAGTAAATTTAAGTACGCGATTTCTGGATGCGCCATGTTAATCAACAGCTCCTTCAAGTATGCTGTTGACCATTATAACATCTAGGACGTCCAAAAATAAAAACAATATTTACATTTCTGAGCCAAAAAAATTGTTTTCTAGCTCTTTTGAGATTTCACTCTCAATTGTGAAAAAAAACGTTGGTAACAAAATAATATTAAATAAAATAGGAACGATAATCAGTAAAAGATCCATCCCTGGGGAAAAATAGACACTAAAAGCAGTCAGTAACCCTGATATGACTAAAAATAAAATTTGGACACCGATAATCATTAACGGAATGATTTGGTACATATAGTTAAGCTTTCGGAACTGATGCATGTTTTCTGGATCTTCTATAATTCTCTTTTTTAAGCGCCTTGATAAAACTATACAGGCGATAAGCTGTGCAATAATAAAGCTTAAATAAATAACACTATGTAAAACCATTTGCCCTTTCATAACCGTGCCATTAAAATGTCCTACCCGCTGCTGTAGTAGCTTGTTAACCGCTCCCTCATAAACATATTCCTGCTTACTAAAATATGTGGGCGGTTCCACAAAGCCGAGCGTTGCCCAATCCTTTGAGTTGGTTTCCCAGTCGATTAATTTGCTTGCCAAAATACGCAGTTGAATAGCATCATTTTCACCAAACATTCCTACTAAAAAAGTATATGGTATCGCTACCTTCATTTGCCCATTTTGCTTTTCATTAATTAAATCTTTAATGGGAAAAGTATACGTAACATCTGTCTGGTGAGCTTCATAACGAGCGTCCCCGATCTTCCAATGACTTTCTAAGGAAGATTCAATATTATTCTTCATTTCAGGATACGGCGTATCATTATGTAAATGCTTAGGAATCTTATAGACAAAACGATTGTCACCCCCAATAATGCAAATATCAACTTTCACCGCATCATTCTCAAAGTTCTTAGCGATTATTGTACTCGGGTACGACATTATGACGACTAGAAAAAAAAGGATTAGTGGCAATCCTTTCTTTTTCACGCAACGATCCCCCTTTTCGACACATATGCTAGATTTACACTATCATAGGCAATACCGAAAAAACCACTTCGTTTTTCCGAAAAAGCAATAGTGGTTTTCCGAAACACCTTATTTCGGTATTCCAAAATTACTAAAAATTATGGATAATAAATAGGTAATTAAGATTGAAATGGGGCAATATTATCATGCAAATATTTGAGAGAAAACGATGAGTAAATGGACATATAGTATTTTCATAACCTACCTACTCCTCGGTATTTATGTGCTCGTAGTGGCAATGCGAATCCCTTTAATTGGTATTTTAGTGGACACAACTAGTCAAAAACCGGTCATAACTGAGTTCTATTACTCAATATGGGCCGAGCAAAATAACATTGAAAAAGGCGATCTTTTACTGACAATCGATGGCAAGCCTGCAGAAAATGTTCGTTCTATCCAACTCAATTCTTTCGTTAGAGGTGCTAAAGAACTGACGTTTATGAAACCTAATGGTGATGTTCATACTGTTAAAGTTAAGCATAAAGATATTCCGGAAGAATTTTATTTACAAATTATTTTTCCGCTGTTTTATTTTGTCCTATCCTTTGTAGTTGCCATCTATTTATGGCAAAGAAATAAAGATAATCAACTAACTAGTTTACTAACATTATTTTTATTAACTTGTTCTTTGACTTATATAAGTTGTGGAGCCTCAAGTAGAGGAAATTTAATTGGAGAAGCAGTAATAGGTATTGGTATCGTTTTATGCATGTTACTTTTTATTCACTTTTTACAATTTTATTTCCGATACCTCCATCTAAAATGGTCGTACCTCAATACCAAATGGCTTTATTTATTACTACTACTTATACCTTGCTGTAATTTCATAATGAGAGTTAAGTCTGATTTTAGGGTAATAACAGCATTAATTTATTTAGGCATATTTGCTGTACTTGTTCTCTATGCCATCTATATTTTACTAATGAGTTATTTACGAACTAAACTGGCAAAAATCCGTCTGATCTCCATTGCATTTATTACGCCTTTTTTGCCGTTTTTACTATGTTTCGTTATACCCGTAATTTTAGGTCAGAACCCTATTTTTCATGGTGAGGTAGCTGCATTATTTTTATTGTTTATTCCTTTTTCTTTTATTTTCATTCAAGTGAACGAACGATTATTCGATATTGAATATCAATTATCTCGTTTGCGCTATTATTCAACACTTGCTTTTTTTAGTGCATTAATCTTAACTACAGGTATTACCATATTATTTATTGATACATTATCGATTATTCAAATTACGAGCGTCTTTATACTTATATTCCTCGTTATTATTGCTAGCTTTTATATAAAAGAGCAGCTTGATTTTAAGTATCGAAAAATTATTTTTTCATCTTCTGGCAATTATGTACATAATTTATATGCTGCCGTTAATCGAATGGGTAAAGCAAAAGATCAGCAAGAATTGCTGGATCAATTTAAATATGAGATAACAGAAAAGCTTGGTACTACAGCTTTTACGATTACAACTATAACGGAAGATACGCCATTCACTCGCGGTGAAGTCAACTTTGGGAATAACATGACTCACCTGTTATTACATGATACAGGTGAAGAGAAAATCATGTTAAACATTCAACATGCATTACAAAAAGAAGAGCTTCTTTGGTTAGAGTTACTTGCCCTCTATGTTTCAATGTTTATTGATAATTTAAAGCTCATAGAAGATTTAGTATGTGAAATAAGGCTTATGAAGGATCACAATGATACACAGCTTCCTTGGCTCGATAAATTATTATGGAATATCATTGAAAAGGAAAAAAGTATTTTAGCGCAGGAATTACATGACACTATATTACAGGAACAACTTCATTTAGCGAGAGAGTTAGATGTACTTGCTAGCTCACCTAATATAAAAAAAGATAAGGTATTAGATATTCGAGAGCAATTGCTAAATGCATCGAAGGATTTACGTGAGTATTGTGAAAATCTAAGCCCCCCATTGCTTGACACATTTGGGCTTCAAATCGCCTTAAAAAAACTGATTCAAAAGGTGAAAATACGTGCCGACTTTTTATTAAACGCCCAAATAGAACGCGTCCAATTTCAGGATGCAACCTTACATTTAGTCGTCTATCGCCTTGTGCAGGAGCTTTTAAATAATGCCATTAAGCATGCCGAGGCCACTGAAGTTTCGCTAAAACTACAAGTGATCGATTGCGGTTTTATCCTACAATACGAAGATAATGGTATTGGCTGCGATATTGAAGATTTAATGCAATCTTCAGCTTCAATGGGTATTAACGGTATTCGAGAACGAGTCCGTGCTTTTAATGGAGACATCACGATAACCTCCAATCATAATGAAGGAATGCAAATATTTATTCAAATACAAGAGGACGTGGAATCATATGATTAATATTCTTATTGTAGATGACCATCCTGTCGTTTTAGATGGTACAAAAACATTATTACAGGATTTAATAAATGTTCATATCGACACAGAGCAGGATAGTGCCGCTGTTCTGTCTAGAATGGATGCTCAAGCTTTTCAATTATTTTTAATCGATATAAATATGAAGCCAATCAATGGCATCCAGCTTTCAGAAATGATTAAGAAAAAGCAACCAGAAGCACTGATTTTACTCTACACTGGCTATGAGCTTTCCGATTATTACGAATTACTTATTGAAAAAAAGGTCGATGGACTATTATCAAAGCTTGCCACGAAACAGCAAGTTATTCAAACCATTGAAGCCGCACTAAGAGGTGAGATCTTGCTAGCAGCTGATTTTTTAGATTTTGTACAGCAGCGCATCAATTTACCAAATATGCAGCAAGAGATTTTACTAAGTGACAAGGAACAAGAAATATTACAGCTTGTCGCACAAGGTTGTACGAATAAAGCAATTGCTTCAGCCATTGGGGTCACACAGCGCACTGTAGAAAATTATTTATCCAAACTTTTTGTCAAACTAAAGGTAGAATCTCGTGCAGAGGCTGTAATCGTCGCAAAAGAGAAGGCATGGATCAACTAATTATCGTTAAATTACGTTAATGTAAATTTTATATTACTAAAATCGGAATATACTGGATAAATGTCTGGAACTGTTATATAATCAAAACAATAATTACATTACTTCATCTTAACCGCTAAAATCACGTATTCAAAAGTAATACGAGCTTTTGAATATGTGATTTTTTTGCAAGTTATCGAAGCAATATGATTGTTTAATTTTTTTGGGAGGTTGTTCACATGACACAAGGTACAGTAAAATGGTTTAACGCAGAAAAAGGTTTTGGTTTTATCGAGGTAGAAGGTGGAAATGATGTATTTGTACATTTCTCTGCTATTCAATCAGATGGCTTTAAAACTTTAGAAGAAGGCCAAAAAGTTGAGTTCGGCGTAGAAGAAGGTAATCGCGGACCTCAGGCTACTAATGTTGTAAAGCTTTAATTTATAGCTTTAGCATGTAGAGTGCAAAATTCAAGAGACATCCAATTATGGATGTCTCTTTTTTAGTTAACTATATTCAACTTAGCCCCTATGCGTAAGAATGTAACCCTGCAATGACTAAATTTACAAATACTTGATTAAACACGATAATGCCAAATCCAATAATCGCTAACCAAGCTGTCTTTTCCCCTTCCCAGCCTTTAGAAAGTCGGAAATGAAGGAAAGCGGCATAAAATAAAAATGTGATAAGTGCCCACACTTCCTTAGGATCCCAACCCCAATACCTACTCCAAGCAATCTGAGCCCAAATCATGGCAAACAAAAGCCCACCTAAAGCAAACAATGGGAAACCTATAACAACTGCTCGATATGTAATTTCATCCATTAATGCTGGTTGTACACGGTTTGTTAATGGCTTTAATAAAACAATTAATCGTCTTCTCGTAATAAGTACAATCACCCCATATAAAATTGTTCCAACGATAAATGACCATACAATAGAATTCAATTTCTTCGCATCTAACTTATTAGTAATCTGCAAAGCGCCAACCTGATCCCCACTAGTTGTAACTGCATCTTTATTGACAATCAGCGGTGTCATCGTATAAACGGCAGTTTCTTTCTTCTCTAGCTTATTTTCAAATTGAACCTCGATTTTATCTCCTGCTAAATTAAAATAAGTGCCCACCCCGATAAAGCCAATCACGACAATTAAACAATACATAACAAATTCCAAGGCAACTGTACTCATCGAAAATTTAGAAACATCTAATGTTCTTAATAAATAAATAATACCCGTTGCGAACGAAATCGATAAAATAGCACTTGAAAATGCAACTGTCATCACATGAATCGTTAACCAATTGCTTTGCAGTGATGGAACAAGTGGTGAAACCGTTTTTGTAAAAACGCTTCCATAACCGAGAATAATTAATGACACAGGGATGGTAAACAAACCTACCACAATTTGCTTATATAAGAAATGAATGATCAAATAGCTACCAGTAAGCATGATGCCAAAGAACGTCATAAACTCATACATATTACTTACAGGTGCATGATCAACAGCAATCCACCTTAATATGAAATACACTAGCTGTAAAGCAAAAGCAATATATGTAAGTAGAAGCCCTACTTTTCCAAACATCTTTCCTTTTGATTTCACGGCAAGCCCAATCGGTATAATGGCGATCAGTAGTAAAATAAATGCCAAGAACAATGAATTACTACTTAAACTTAATAATGATTCTTTACTCAATGTAACATCCTCCAATGTATTTTTTGGGAAACCGCATAATTACTCCCAATAAAAATAACGTCATTCATTAAAATAAGTGCCATCATTTACCTCTAGATAATTTTATTTTTTTGAATTGTTACAATTTTATGGCGTAAAAACGTCCTCATGTCAAAAAACCATCTATACAATTTATATAGATGGGGATTTACAAAAGTTGGCATGCCTCTATCTACATATTACTAAAAATTGAAATAAAAGTCTATTTCTTTTAAGGTGGCTATGTGACAATAAATATGCGCAAATGTTACATAACGTTATGTAAGACAAGTGGAGGTTTACTATGAAACAAAATATTTATGACCATGCGGAATTTTTCCGTCAATATAAAAAGTTACGTCAAGCACCATACAACTTCAATAATTTACTTGAACAGCCAGCGTTAAAATCCTTACTTCCTAATTTAACTAATTTACAAATGCTTGATATCGGCTGTGGAATGGGAGAATTCGCGTACTATTGTATAGAGAACAATGCACAACATGTAACGGCTATTGATGTTTCAAAAAATATGCTGGCAATTGCTCAACATGAACATGCCCATCCGAATATAGACTATTATTTGCAAGCAATAGAAGATTATCATGCAGAACCTAATAGCTTTGACTGTATAACAAGCTCCCTTTCCTTGCATTATATAAAGGATTTTAGTGCAGTGGTTGGTAAAATTGCGAGCATGCTTCGCCCGGGTAGCGTTTTTGTTTTTTCTGTAGAGCATCCGATTGTTACAGCCCGTAAAACAATGGAGGATAATTGGCTTTATGATGACAGCGGGAATAGGAGCCATTACGCAATTGACAATTACCATGATGAGGGTCTGCGTGAGCAAACTTGGCTTGTAGATGGTGTTGTTAAGTATCATCGTAGCATCACTACAATCATCAATACATTAATCGAACATGACTTAACAATAGAAAAAATGCTAGAGCCTCTTCCTGATTCAGAAGCCAGTCAAAAACTGCCTTCCTTAGAAAAAGAGTATCGTCGCCCTTCCTTTTTATTAATACGCGCAAGAAAATAACCTTTCATAATTGCAAGTCTCGTAGCAGTACCCTACTGCCCGAGACTTGCTTTCTACTGCTTTAATTTCACATAAATAATTTCTGGATCGCCTTCGTCTAAGTTTTCAATATACCCACTTTTTATAAATCCCGCCGTTTCAAATACTTTATGCATACTAGTATTTGATTGGTTAGTAGAAGAAAAGATTTTTGGAGTGGTAGACTTCTCTACATAAAAATCTAATAATGCTGTGGCAATGCCCTTTCTTCTTTCAGATGGCTTAACAATAACTAATGAAATGAAGCTATTGTCAAAAAAGTCATTCGTAAAAATAAGAAAGCCAGCAATCGCTTTTCCACTTTGTTGAATGATACAACGCTTCTCGTTAATTGCAGTACGCAAATATTCCTTTCTCGAAAAATCTCCAATTACTTCTTGATCAATCCCACATATTTCATCGAAATGGTCCATACGCGCTTCCACCAATTCTGTTCACCTCATTCTTTTATAGCTAAATTAGTTGTACGAAGAAAAGATTTTCTAAAATACACCATTTCTAATCTAGTTTTTCTCCTTTAATTTTACCCATGTAATAACTCATCACTTTAATCTCACCTCTGAACCCTTTTGCCAGCCTTCCTTCATCGACAAAACCGCATTTTTTATAAAGTGACTGCGCGGCAGTATTCGGTTGATTTACCCCTAACACAAGCTCATTGATATTTGGAAAATGCTGCAAAACAAAGTCCGGCAAAATCTGTAATGCCGCTTTTGCATAACCTTTCCCTTGTTCATAAAAGTCTGTCGAAAAGGCGCGGATTAAAATTGCGTGTTCATTTGAGGAATATGGCTTGACACCATCATTTTCATGTAACACAAAGAAGGTTACGAGCTTGTCTTCATCTAATACAAGAATGGCATGACGATTTTTATCCTGCTTCACAAGTTCAATGCTCTCTTTCGGAGACATCGTATAGCGAAGCTGCTCCTCTGTGATTGTGTATCGTTCAATTAAGTGATCATCATTTTCTTCGTAAAATTTTAATCTCATCGAAGCTCTCCTTTTCAACTTTAGTCCTCGTAATCTACCTAGATTGGTCTTGGCCCAGTTGAATCTCTTAATAATATATTGAATAAATGACAAATATAATGTATTCTAACATGATTTAGAAATTTATTGTGGAGTAGGTGTAAATTTTGGAATTACTAAAGAGAGCACAAGAGCGAAAAGAAACTGCCTCGCTCATTCTAAAAGAATTGGCACTACTAGAAAAATGGAATACAATTGGTCAAGCTTATGTTGTCGGCGCTACAGCGTATGATTTACTAGTGGATCAAGATATCGATATCGAAACATTTTGTGTTCGCCCGAATGTAGCGGAAGCCATGTCGATATTAGCGGACTTAACTGGCAATCCGAAGGTTTTAGAATTAAAGTATCGTAATTATTTGGAAACACCATTTAATGGTTACTATTTTAAAATACAATATGAGCATGCCCCATTAGAAATTTGGAATATTGATATGTGGCTGTTTTCCGAAACAGGAAAAGGTCCTCTATCAAGGGATTTAGTATCGTTAATGAACGACTCCTTAACAATAGAGAGTCGAAAGTATATTTTAAATATAAAAGAAGAACTGCTAAAGAAATCCATGGTACTTCCTTCGATTTATGTATATGAAGCAGTGTTAGATTACGATATTCGGCGCATAGACGATTTTCTAAATTGGATGGAGAAACAAAATGTAGATAGCCAAACCAATTGGCGTCCTTCAAGAAAGTTATAATTTATATAGTTTCATCACTAAAAGTTAGAGATGACATTTGTTAAAAAGTATTTCTTGTATATAAGTTGATTAAAGTGGAGACTGTGCGACTCCTTGGGGATCAGCGTCACAGATGTGACCGTGGAGCGAAGCGTCAGCGACCACCCTACGTTATTGTGATGAATTCATTTTTGTATGAATACTTTGAAGATTTATCGGAACAATTTCAGAAAGCGCTCAGTCAGAACGGAAATCAACTCACTTTATGGAGTTTGAAATATTTGTTTCTACTAATTACCAAAAATGCTACTATAATGATATCTAAACTAAAGGAGTTGGGCATATGAGCGCAGAGATTGCAGTAGATGTTTGTTTATACAACAAATAATCCAAGGGATGTAAACTCTAACTGCAGCCCTTGAACAAGGGAGAAAACAAATGGAAAATTATTTTAAAGAATTTCTTACTGGACAATCTATTACTTTACAGCAAATGACTTCTTCCGACTTAGAAGCATTTGTAAAAATCGAAAGTGAAAAGAATACGTTGTTACTTGCCAATGACGATATTCCCTTTCCAAACACCTTTGAGGATCATGCTTCATTCTTTCAAAGTATTAGTGGAAAAAAAGAGGAATTTATCTTCGGTATATTCGAAAAGTCGTCTAATGAGCTTATCGGCTCCTGTGGCGTCTATGGAATCAACTGGAAAAATAGTACTTGCTTTGTAGGTATCTCAATTGGCGAACAATGGCACGGCAAAGGGCTTGGCACCGATGCCATGAAAACTTTTATTCATTTTATTTTTAATTATATTTCCATTAATAAAATTAAGCTTCAGGTTTTTAGCTTTAATAAAGGCGCTATTCGTTCCTACGAAAAGTGTGGCTTTACAAAAGAAGGTTCTCTACGAAATGAGATTTTCCGCTTCGGTCAATTTCATGATGTAGTTTTATTTGGTCTATTACGAGAAGATTGGAATCAAATTGGATAAGTAATTTTCCGCAGGTGGTAGAAATACTTCTGACTTCTCGATAAAATGAACCAAGGGGCCGTCAATAGACAGCCCCTTCCCCTATTCTTCCCAAATTCTTCGAACATCACTTAACACAAAATGCTGAAATGTTAATTGATACACATCAGGCATTGAAAGTTTTTTCCAAAACGAGTAGTCACATTGCGCATCAAAATGCTGCATCATCAAGACCATAATATTGCCATGTGTACCAATCACTATATTGTCATTTGGATGTGCAAGTATAATTTTTTGTAAGGTGGTAATAGCTCGTTCCTTTGCGGTTTCATTAGATTCTCCACCATCAAATGCGAAATTCGGGTGACTCCATACTTGATGAATGGCAGCGTCAAAATCAAGTATATTTCCATTAGATATAATATTCTTTCTTTAAAGGAATCCATCGTTTTTATCTGTAATTTATGTTCTTGTGCGATGCCCTCCACCGTCTGAACGGCTCTTTTATATGGACTTGAATATATCGTATGGATATTTTTATTTTCAAATAATCTAGTAACACGATCCCTATCCTCAAACCCTTTACTAGAAAGTGGGCGATTGTACTCATCAGCGCTATAATGAGAATGCGCGTGTCTTACAAAATATATGACAGTCATTATAGTTCCCTCTATTTTTCTTCAGATTTTGCCTTCTTTTCTTTCATATAATTGTATAGATCAACCTTCCACATACTATCTTCTCTTAATAAGGCATATGTCTTGAGGTAGTGCGAGCTTCCGAAAATTATCTCTAATTGAACAATTGCTATACTTTCGGTACTAGAATCTTTATTCAAAGAAATACTATCGTAGTATCTGTACATTAAATAATTTTGTATATCCTCATCTAATAAATAATCTATATACTCTGCTATAAAAGTTTCTTTATCTGGAAGTTCATTGTTATTGTAGGTAATTGCATAGAGTTTATCGAAATTATGCTCAAATATTAAATTCATCATAATTAACACCATTTCCTCTGGTGTAAAAGTCTTTAGACTATTAATATTCCCTTTTTTCAAGAAATCTTCATATAAAGCTCTTTTTTCCTCTGACAATTTCTCTAAATATGTAAAATCATAATGCTTATCGATAGTTGGAGGCGTTTGTTTTGATTCTTCCACGTGTTGAATGGAATGGTTAGTAACCACTGTTGATTCTGAAGATTCTCCTTCTTTTGTTTTCACTTCTGAAGATGCTAATAATATTAAACTAGTAACAATCATAATGCTTATTAAAGGCAACCTTAACTTCAACACCATAACCTCCCCCTATCATATCAATTATGCAAACTCTATTTACCCATCATTCCGTTTATTTCGAAAATTCTCAACATTATGAACCAACATGAAATCTCCTCAATAACAAACAACAAAGAAGTTTATTTGATAAATTGTGACAAGATACGAAGACCATTAAAATTACAGTAGATTTCGACATTAGTTTTTTATAGTAAAAAAGGAGTAAAACTATTAAATATCACTCTTTGCCCGCTCTTATATTTGGCCAAAAAAAAACCCTAATATTCTAATGTAGAGGGTGATAAAACACATAATTCATACAATAAAAGGATATTTAAATAGGCTGAAATACCCTGTGTTAAAATTTCTTATTTTCCCATTATATAATTATGATTATATTTTTCTATGACTAAATTACGAATTTCTCAACCTATACACAATGTGACATATTTTTCGTTTTAGGTGAGATACAATGAAAAAGTTGAATCGAGGTCAATGTATTTCAAGAATATGAAGAAAAAATTTTAGGGGGAAAAGATTTTGGTTAAGATATCGTTTAAACAATTCTTGAAGATGGAGATTGAAAATAAAAGGAAAGATATGTATAAAAAGGCTATGGATTTAGGTTTCACCCATCCTAGCGTGGTAGATTGTAGTCAAGAATTAGATGTCCTACTAAATAAATATTCAAAAGCGATCAATAAAGCCAGCTGAAACGATTTCCGATGATTCGACTAGTTTTACCCTGTATTAGGTTCCGATTATAGAATAGATAGCAAATTCCTATTGATGTTGTAAAGATACGTATAAATAACATAAAAATGGGATATCTTCTTTATGACAGGAAAAGGAGGCCTAAAAATGCAGGTATTTTTTTTATCATTGGTCGTTTCGAGCTTTTTACTACAGCAGCCTCAAGATTCAGTAGAAAATACAGCACCTATTCTTTGCATATCTTCTGGAACAACATCTTATAAATATCCTAATAATCAATATCAGACATTTCGTACTGAGAATGATTTTTATCATCAAATAGACAAGACAATCTATGAGGAGTATAACGATGCTACCTTAAACATTCGTCAAAAAATAGCCTTTAAGGACGTACCTAAGGCTGAGGAGACATTTCATCTAAAAACTAATTTTATACGTGAAAAAATAGACCTCACTCAACATACTTTTATTCATCCCAATCGACAAGTATATTTTTTAGCATCCTTTAAGCAAAATAATCAGGAGACTTATTATAAATACCTGGTCATTGACGCTGAGACCCAAACTATCCTTTTAGGAAATAGTAATTATCAAAGTGATTCCATCAATTAAATCTATTTTGTTTGTTGTTTAGTTTATTGTATGCTTGAAAATTTGATAATAGTAGCAAAATCGATGAAAAAATCAATATTTTCCAGTAAATTTAGAAAAACATATATTACAACATACATTTCATGGCTGTTATTAGCTCGACTCGAGGGAGTAGTGACTTACCTCTGGAGTCGAGCTATATTAATATAAGGAATGGTTTAATCCCCTTTTAAGATAAGGTTTTTTGCTGTATTTCTTGCTTTAGTTCCTCTATAAACTGTTGCAATGGTTTTTCAATTAATGCTTGCTGACCATATTTACGAACAGTGACATGTTGATGATCCATTTCTTTATCACCAAGCACTAAAATATACGGTATTTTTTTCATTTGAGCTTCACGAATTTTTTTACCAAGCTTTTCTTGCCGATTGTCAATACTTACACGGATTTGTTCCTTTTGTAAAGCATCCACTACTTGCTGAACATAATCTTGATGTGTATCTGCTACCCCGATTACTTTTACTTGTTGAGGTGCAAGCCACGTTGGGAACGCCCCTCCGAAATGCTCAATTAATATGCCTAAGAAGCGATCAATTGAACCGAATACCGCTCGATGAATAACGACAGGTCTTACTTTTTCATTCTGTTCATTGATATATGTTAAATCGAATTTCTCAGGTAGTTGGAAATCAAGCTGGACCGTTGCGCATTGATGACTGCGATGTATGGCATCTTTAATATGAATATCAATTTTTGGTCCATAAAACGCTCCGTCGCCTTCATTAATTGTAAAAGGAAAACCTTGATTAGTTAGTACGTTTTCTAATGCAGCTTCCGCTTCATTCCAAAGATCAATTTCGCCCATATAATCAGCTGGACGTGTTGATAATTCAATATCGTATTGGAAGTCAAAAATCTTGTATACCTCATCAATAATTTTCAGTGCAAGTGCAATTTCATCTTCAATTTGCTGTGGCGTAGCAAAAATATGTGCATCATCCTGACAAAAAGTACGAACTCGTAAAAGGCCATTTAATGCACCACTAAATTCATGTCGATGAACTTGACCAAATTCAGCCATACGAATCGGTAGCTCTCTATACGAATGTAAATCATTTTTAAAAATTAGCATATGTCCAGGGCAATTCATCGGCTTTAATGCGAAGCTTTGGTCATCTACTTGTGTAAAGTACATATTGTCTTTATAGTGATCCCAATGTCCGGATTGCTCCCATAGTCGCTGGTTCATCATCAATGGTGTCCGTACTTCTTGATAATCAAATTTTGCTTGTACATGACGTAAATAAGATTCCAATTCGTTACGAATAATTTGACCATTTGCTAAATAAAATGGCATCCCTGGTGCTTCCTCTGAAAACATAAATAAATCTAGTTCTTTTCCTAGCTTTCGATGATTGCGCTTTTCCGCTTCTTCTAAGAAAACAAAGTGTTCCTCAAGCTCTTTTTTTGAGGCAAACGCTACACCGTATATACGCTGAAGCATTTGATTATTGCTATCTCCACGCCAGTAAGCTCCAGACACATTCAATAATTTATAATGTTGTAATTTACCTGTAGAAGGTACATGAGGTCCACGACATAGATCATAAAAATCTCCTTGTTCATAAACCGTCACAACTTCATGTTCTGGAATATCTTCTAATAACTCTAGCTTTAGCGCATCATGAGCAAATAGCTGTTGTGCCTCTGCTCTTGTTACTTCTTTACGCTGTATTTGTATATTTTCTTGCACAATTTGCTTCATCATTTTTTCAATTTGTTGCAAATCACTTGGCGCAAAGGAATGCTCAATGTCGATATCATAATAAAAACCATTCTCTATCACTGGGCCAATCCCAAATCGAGCATCAGGGTATAAACGCTTAATTGCTTGAGCTAGTAAATGAGCTGTTGAATGACGAATTACTTGAATTCCTTCTTTTGAGCTAGCATCATAAAGGGAAATTTGTGTATCCTCCAAAATCGGGCGCGTCAAATCAATGATGGTTCCGTTGACACTCCCTACGATTGCTTTTTTACGTAAAGCGGGACTAATCGCTTGTGCAATGTCGGTTAGTGTAACACCTTTTGAAAATGCTTGTTGTTTCCCATCTGGAAATTGAATGTTAATTAATTGATTTGACATGTTCTCTACTCCTTTATTTTAAAATAAAAAAACACATATTCGCCCCATAAAGGGACGAGCATGTGTTGATTACCCGTGGTTCCACCCAAATTCCCACTAGATGCACTAGTGGCTCATTGAAATGCAGTAACGTTGCAAGTACGGTGCAAGTTTCCAAGCACTGCTCAAAGGTAGTAAGTTTTAATAGCTGCATTAGGAAGCTTTCAGCCATGGCCCCCCTCTCTGTGAATCGCTTATTTAAACTCGTATCCTTGTCATCGCCAATTTCATTGCTTTGTGAAATTGTTATCTACTATAACGAATGCTCCAATACTTGTCAATGTCCGAAAATTCGTTTTTATGAAACAATTTAAGGTGTTTTTATTGCAAATGCATAGCAGGAAAGTAGCGATGTCGATCACTGAATTTTTTGAGCGAAGGTGTCTGGGCACTCCTATGCTCATGTCTTCATCTATTTCAGCTATTTCGCACTTCTAAAGTCTCATTGTGAGACTGCCATTGTATTTGAATGATTGGGGCAGCATCCTTTTTAAAAATTTTCGCACTTTCTTTTTTCTTTAAGGCAAATTGTTTATCTATATTCACTCGGGCGTCATCAATAGTTAGTGATTCTTTAGACCCTTCAATCGTTATTTGTAAATCACCCAAGTCTTTACCTTCACCAAGATAGAAAAGCCGCAAGCCCTCCTCCATATTACTATGATATACGGCCTTCCAGTGCTCACTTTTTGCTATGTAATGGACCTCCTCTTGTTGATTCGTACTACAAGCAACTAACACAAACATCATTAAAATTAGGAAGCATATTTTTTTCATTAGATATCGATTTTCCTTTCTTTGAAAGTTATCACATTAATATCAACTTCAATCTATCCTTCTTAATTCCTAAAGAAAGTTGTTATTTGGCTGGAATAGTTATCATCAATGTATATCCCCCTTACATGAATTGTGTAAACCATGCAATATATTTTGCTCCTGGTATAAATAATAGTTGTGCCAAAAATGTGCCTAGCAGTCTTGATCCCATCATCATCACAGAAGCTCGTTTAAGGCTTAAGTAGCTGCCTCTTTGATTGATAACATCATCTGCTAGAATGGAAATTTTAGGGTCAATAAATATAATTAGTAACATCGTCGCTACACCATTAATAAGCCCTGATGACATCACAGCAGTATTCGATCTTTCAGGAACTAATAAAGAGGCGTAAAGTGCAGACAGTACACCAATGGTATAGATGGCCGTTATAACGACATTTACGATAAATAATTTTAGAGGAATATCACGCAAGCTAATCCCCTTTAAGTATGAAAAGCTTGGCAAATGAATATGTTTTATTCCCCTTTTGATATACTCAATACTAAAACCTTTTTTGAATAATGCTGGGATCGAGCCTCTTTCCTCAGACAAATGAATAATAGCCCTTGAAAATATCGCTACAAAAGTCGGCAATAGTAGAATGCCTACCAATGTACCTAGTGAAGCGGCGCCAATAAGTATGCGGAATTGCTGTTCCACAAATGGCAATGTGTTTTCCTTTGGTGCTGTGTCAGTTAGACTTCCTGTAAAAGGCTGCTGCATCATATTTGCTAGCCTTGAAAACATGACCATGACATTAAACAGTGATAGTGCAGAAGCTAATAATTTTACACGTGCACCCGATAATCGAACTGCATACGCAAGTGTCTCTATCGAATGAATGATGAGAATAAACAAACCAATCATTATTAATTTATCTGTCAAAATATCCAAAATCTATTACCTTCTTTTCGGTTGATGATTGGTCGTCACTCTTGTATGATTTTTAGTAATCGTTTGATCCAATCTCGTACATATACTTCCCATTCTTCACGAGGAATTGTCGCTGATAGAGAAAGCGATTGCAATTTTTCTGGCATCATATGCATTTTACTTCTTAACAGGACATTATCTTCTGACTCCTCGTCGATAAAAAGTAAATATTCCCCTTCTACAGGCTCTCTGTAAACCTTCAAGGACTCTCTAGTTCGATATACCTTTGTGGAATATAGTTTACCATCAATTTTAACTTCATAATGTCCTCTACTCCTATGTTGAATTCGGACATGCGTACAATCTAAGCGTTGGATAGTCGCTTCAAACTCTAAAAGCTGCTCATCATCCATCTGAATTCCAAAAATCCAATGATTCCTATGGGGACTTTTCACATCTGCATCATATGTATCATACCTTATATTAAATTTATTTGAGTCATCGCAGCTTTCCTCTGTTAGATATGTTGCAATAAGTTCATCTAAGGCTTGTTCATCTAACTGATTGCCATAGGTTAAGATGGCGATGTGCTTTTGAACCACAGCAGCATATTTGTATAATTCCTCTTCATTGTCTATCTCCCAAGGTTTTTCCTTATAGTATAGTAACGAATACAACAAAGACACTCCTTCCTTTTAATATTCTACGAAATCCAATTGAATAGGTTCCATTATTTCCCTACCAAACAAAAAAGCTATTCATTAGGTACTTTCCTCCTAACGAATAGCTTTTTTAAAGCAAAAAGTTCGATTTAATCTACAAAACGTGTAGAATAAATTCTGTCTTTTTGGTTTTTATATTTCGTGATTCAAAATGTAACTTAGAACCCGTTAGTTCAACAAGGTCGCTAATTTATCTAAACGCCGATATTAAATCAATTTTGTTTGAACTGGAGCAACACTCCAATTAATCATATTTACACCTTTAATATTAATGTATCCTAAACTCAAAATATGTGGAATATGTGCGAACATCCCAAAGTTAACACCTTTTTTATGTTCTTCTGTGAAGTAGGCAAATGTGTCTGATGGTAAAGCCGAACATTCTGGATATGAAATGATATCAATGATTTGTATTTCTTCACAAGGTATATCCGAAGCTGGGCCCATATAATTCTCTTTATTATAGAAATACACAGCATTTTTATTTTTGACCAATCTTTCTGTTGGTATTTCATAAAACATCAAATCTTTTTTAATACTTACTCCAAGAGAATGTAAAGCTTCGTAAACATAGTAAGGATGAAGAGGTAGTAAAAAAATCACATCATTCCATAAGCAATTTAATTTGGGGATGCTTTTCAATAATAAGCTCGGCCTTTCTGGATGGTTAAAATACTTTTTTGAGTAGGCCTTATAAAGTTCAGGATGTATCAATTTTATCTCGTTAAGAGAAATAAGATCCTCCCCCGTCATTTTTTTTGGCACCATATGATATAGGTAATCCATCATATTTCCTCCTCATCAAAGTTTAATTCTTTAAAGGATGATTTCTTCATTATCCTTTCATTCCTTTTCATCACTCTATATTACCTAGAAAATAAGGTGAAAAACAGAATGGTGATTTGTGGAATAATTTGTTATAATGAATTAACATAGAAACAAGAAACGCTAGAGAATGTAATTCTTCTCTAGCAGTTTTGTGTTGTTCTTAAACTTTCTAGTTCAACTAATTTGCTCCATTATTTGAATAACAGTAAACCATTGGGTCCTTTAAAAAGCATCTGATAAATGGTGCGCTTTATCTTTTCTTAATGCTTCAACTGTGAAATATATAGATTTTTTGACTAGCGGAAATAAGCATTTGCTCTACCCGATTTTCAAATGCCAAGTTTTTATGTAACTCAAGCCAACGATATCAGTAGAGGTAACTATCCGAATAATACGTACCTACGCCTTGAAATCGTTCCATCCATCCTTTCAAACGGCGATGGAAGTTATTAACGTGTTGTATGTGGATTATCTTGTTGATTTTCATTAAGATTAAAAGTCATTATTCCAGCTAGTTGAATCAGATAGCTGATAGGTCACCATATTGGCGGTTACTGCAAGAATCACACCTGCTCTGAATTTATCTATAGAAATAGGATCCTCTAATACTAGTACAACATACCCCTCACCCCGTCCCAGAGGATCTGTAGCATTTGTAGCGTTGATTTCGAAGGTTGTATACGTTTTCTCATTTGTAGCAGGGAGTATTCTTTCGTCCTGATAGACTCCATATTCCTTTAAATTATAGCAAACAGGCATCCATCCTTTTGACCAATCAATACTGCCCATTATTTCTTTTTTACGTTGTGCCAGTGTGCCAATTGAAAATGTAAAATATATCTTCATAATAACTTGATTTAATTCGTTTTTCCCTTCACATACAGCTGTTACTTCCAGCTTAATATCCCCCTCCGAATGCTTCCGAATAACCACTAAAGTCACAGTGAAAATACAGATAACAAGTACTATGCCGATGACGACAAACCCCATTTAGTCCCTCCTAACATTTCAACGAATGTTACTATTAGATTACCATGTCTTAGGAGAGATAGTATTTTTTCATCAAACAATCTTATGAAATGACACGGGCATAAATGATAAGACATAAAACGAGTCTATAGCTAAGGTTTAACGGGCAATGGACTACCCCATCAAAGTTTATGGATGTAATGACGTTAGTTGGGAGGTAAACTGCACATAACAGCCCGACCCTTTTCTTATTTACGCTTTTTCTTCGGATTTCCAATTTCTTAACCCCAATATTTCCCGCTTACTTTGGTAATAATTCTCAACTATACTAAAGAGAATTCGTTTTAAGGAGCTTTATTTATGAAAACATCTATACCATGTCCAGATTGTCAAAAAGCAATAACGCTTGAAGACTTTGAGGATTTTTCATCACCATTTACCATGAAATGTCCACACTGCCACGTCAAATTAGAAGAGACAAAAGTAACCCCATTTCTATTAATTGGTACAATTGCAATCATTCCTTTATTTATTTTCTTAACAGAAACATTAAGATCTTTACTATCAGGCATAATCCCTGTTATCGAAAAAATCCCTTCCTTTATCGTATTCCTTGGACTGTTATATCCGTTATATGGTTTTTATGAGCGATTTAATGGACTTGTTATGTTTAATAAGGGCAATTTACAAATAAAAAAAAGAAAATGATAAGGTTGAGACAAAACTGGTCTAAGCCTTAAAAAGCGCGAGAAATCAATTTTAGAAACGTTGATTTCTCGCGCTTTTCTGATTTAAGATGCATGCAGCCTAATCAACTTTGAAAAAGAAAACCCCCATTGATAATAGCTTCCCTTTATTTAGTAGCTTGTAACTCAGCTGTTAAAGTAAATGGCATATTTAAATAATCGTACTTAATTGTTATTTTTTTAATATTAGGTGCCTCAACTTTCACTGCATAATGCTGTGGCTGCTTTCCGATGGCCTTACGATCTATGTATTGACTTGGAAAAATATTTACTTGTCTTAATTTATGATATGTAATATTCGGATTACCTACTAGCTTCGTTTCTGCTTCAAACGGTTCCGACTTACTCACGACAAGCTCAACATTTTCAGGCACTTTATCATTGATGAGTATTTGTTGAAGCTTGATGTCACGTAGTCCTTTATTCTCTATTTCTACGATTTTTATAGTTGAATCTTCTGTAGAATTCGTATAGCTGTTCATGACAAGTGGTGGATTGCTTTTTAAATAAATGATGAAGGCTCCTCCCACCACTAGAACACTAAATAATAAAACAAATAGTAATTTTTTCATTTCATTCCTCACTTTCTTACTACCCATAAGTATAGCGAGAAATCGCAGGTGATGAAACCTCGAAAATAAACAGTGATTCTTTCCGTCGCTCCTGAGGGTCTATCCACGATTTTGCATGTTCTATCCATCATTCCGGAGACTCTATCCACGACTTTGGACGTTCTATCCATCATCCCGAAGACTCTATCCACGATTTTGGACGTTCTATCCATCATTCCGAAGGTTCTATCCACGATTTTGCATGTTCTATCCATCATTCCTGAGGGTCTATCCACGATTTTGGACGTTCTATCCATCATTCCGAAGGGTCTATCCACGACTTTGGATGTTCTATTCATCATTACGGAGGGTCTATCCACGATTTTGCATGTTCTATCCATCATTCCGGAGACTCTATCCACGACTTTGGACGTTCTATCCATCATCCCGAAGACTCTATCCACGATTTTGGACGTTCTATCCGTTGCTTCAAGTTCTAGTGAGGGTTTTTTACGCCAATTTACTTCTTTGCGCTACGTTACCCTTTAATACAAATAAAAACAACCTGACTCATTATAAGTCAGATTGCTTTGCTAATCTTATTTCATCACGTATCGGAATCCCTTCATTGCCGATTAAAGGAATTTCAGGTTTATATGCTCTTGCCTGATCTACTGCGTTTTGTAAGATTTCGATTAAGCAATAACCTCGCTTTTGATAAAATTTTAACGCATGTAAATTATCATTTGTCGTAATGAGGGTAATCATTGTACAGCCTTGTTCGGATGCATGTTGTTCAACAACTTGTACAAGCAATGAACCAATCCCCTTCCCCTCCACAATACTATCAAGGGAAATAATTTCACATTCTTTATCACGAATGATATACGTCACGAGACCTAACATCATGTTTTGTTTATCTACATAGGCGAAGCCATCTAATTGACTACAGTCATATATCCCACTGGAAATGACCATTTCTGTACTTCCCCAATGCTCTTTAAAAAACTGTAACACATCATTTTGATGTAATTGCTGAATTGGAATTACTGTCATCTACTATTCTCCTAAATTGAAAAATTAAATACACTAGCAATGGCTTTTTGAACACCTAGAAAAACTGCCCATGAAGCAATTCCTAGTCCAATGGCAAACACGATATGGATCGATGATTTCATCGCCATATAAATAACAAACAGCATAAACATTGTAGCTGGTAATCCAACAATTACACCAACCGTAAAGCGCTGAATATGTTCACTCGGCTCACTTTGCACAGTAAGCCAGATGATACTTAAAATACTGACAAGTGGTAGAGCTGCAATAATGCCGCCATAGGAAGGAAATCTTCTAGCAACCTCTGTAACAATACCGATAACGGCCGCCGAGCAAAGGATTTTTACTAATGTGTACATTATTTAGACACCTCGCTTAATAGACGAAATGCCTGTAAAATTGTTTGTTGTTGTTCTTCTGAAAGCTGGCTTAGCGCATGTTGCAGTTTTTCATCATCTAATTCAGTGTTTTTCTTTAAGACGTGAAACCCTTCTGCTGTAAGATGTAGATGTACTTTGCGTTGATCTTCGATAGATCGCTCCTTTTTCACCCAGCCATTACGCTCTAGCTTTTTTATATGCTCAGACGCTGTGTTTTGAGAAATATTCAATAACTCAGCAATATCACGTACAGTTACTTCATCTTCCTTTTGAATCATCTGTAAAATTCGCACGCTTTGATGCGAAATTGACTCTTCATGCGTTGTATGTAGATGGTAATAAATTGTTGTAAAATAGTTATTTAATTCTTTAATCATAATTTTGCTCCTTTAAATATATCGTCAAAATCGATTATATCGTAGTTTGCGATACATTTAAAGAGATGTCTAAAATTTTATATTTTCAGTTTTTTCAATGTATAAAAAATTTGGTAACCATCCGAAGGTAATCCAGCATAAGGCTTTAACCATTTTGGATAGATGATCGGAATAGCTGTAAAAAGAAAAAGGGATCCATTCATATAAAAAAATCCATTAAGAAAATTTCGAAGTGCTTCGTTAGTGAACGTATTCATAGCAATATAAGATAGGACAGCTAGACAAAGAGATATAACGGGACCCCCGAGGGAAAAAAATATTGTCTGAACTCGTGTTAAAGAGCTCTTCTTTTCTAAAAGCTTTGTTGTTTTATTGTGATAGAAAAGCTTATGATATACTAAAATATATAGAAAAATAATCAGAAAACAACAAAGGGTGGTATTTTATGTTAATTATGTTCTTAATTGTTATACCTTTATTAGGTGTTTTATGGTTTGTAAACTTCACTACTTTTCTAAAGAACTTAAAAAATGATAAAAGCACTCATAACCAAACAGTGTTAGGGATTGCCTTAACATTTGTTTTTATCTTTTCTCTAATGTATTGCTATATCGGAACACACTAAATTCCTTAGAAATGTATTTCTGATGAGTCTTTTGACGTTTTTTTCTTTCAGCTATTCCCCTTAAAGAATTGACAGTTATGTTATTCAATTTTTGACACGCTTAAACAAGCATTTGCTCCACTCGTTTTTCAAATGCAACGTTCTTTCCTAAAGCAAGCCAACGAAACCAATATAAGTAGTTATCCAGATATTTAGTGGCTACTCCTTGAAAATGGACCATCCAAGCCTTCTTCAAAATAACATTGCCATAGTATCCCCACCGAATATGAAGTGGTATACCGACTACATAAAAAAGAATACAAGAAATAAAAAACACATGTATCAACCCTTTCAAACTTAGCCGAAACACCCCATTTTTGGGGTGTTTACATAAAGCAAAGGAGCTGTCTACTGACAACCCCTTCCTTGTTCTACCGAAAAAGTTTTAATTTATCGATATACTCATAGAATTTTCACAAACACACCCTGTAGAAATTTTTCTTCAGCAGCTACATTCATTTTTCTAACATCTTCAGATAATTCGCTTGCCCTTCTTAATCGATTCTCAAGTTAAAGCAAAGGATCAATAAGTCTAGTTTTATTCTTTTGATGAATATCAAATTCTGTTTGATCCACGCTCACTTTTACATTAGAATGAAGCTGTTTTAATAGGCTCTGCACTTGCCTATCATTTGAAGATTTCATCAGTACAATTAGTTCTTCATCTTCCTTAAGAAAATCAGCGAGCGTAATAATCTTTTTATCCAATGCTAACTTTAGCGTTTGTGAAAGTTTATGATAGGCATAAATATTTAACGGATCCATAAAGAAATCAAGTACTTCTTGATAATATGTTTTCACAAACCATTCTGCACTTTCAATACTTTTCAGACACATCTTCCCTTGATGAATCATAATATCATTTAAAAATATTTTTATTTCTTCTAGTGAGGCTCGCCCATATGTGTACATATCTCTTAAAGTATTATCTACTCGATCTGCACATAAATCAGGAGCTGGTTGTTCAAGTAAATTCCATGTCGCAGTATTACTAAATAGATGTTCATAATCAAAGTTATACTTTTTAAGAATAAGAGGAATTTCAGAATTCATCATCACATTCATAAATATTTCTTCATGATAATCTTCAGCTTTATTTTCAAGGACGAAATCAATGACATGCGAAAAAGCTGTATGTGAAACATCGTGCAATAATCCTGCAATCTGCTCCTCTAAAGAGCCTCCAAGCTGTTTAATTAACAGCATGACACCAATAGAATGCTCATAACGTGTTACATTCCATCGGCTATTTACAAGATAACTTGCCCCACCTTGATGAATCCCCTTCAATCTTTGTACCGGTCTACTCAAAAGAAGTTCCGCTAACACATCATCTATCTCAAATTCACCATATAAATAATCAGAAATAATCATGTAAGCTTCTTCCTATGCAAAATTCGAAAGTACAAAAATCCCACCACAATGCGAGATTGGATGAAATTCTAATTGGCATACGCTTTTTAACGGTTCTATAATATTTGTTGGGGTATTCACATAATTCCACGCATAAAAAAAGCACAGATTCACCGATTTATATATACTTGAATTGTCGAGAAACA
>NZ_JBIWFQ010000031.1:0-76496 GCF_044763105.1 Lysinibacillus sp. NPDC096212
GTCCAAAATTTTGTTTCGTTCACTAACTCGAAGTTAGTTACTAAAAACTTTATTGATTACGTTTTGCTTGTTCAGTTTTCAAGGTTCATTTCGTTGCTGTTTTCTCAGCAGCAACTCTTATATAATATCACGTCGCAAACTCGATGTCAACAACTAATTTATTTGATTTAATTGTTGTTTCTAAGTTATCTTAGCGACTCGTATAATACTACTC
Organism: Lysinibacillus sp. NPDC096212; assembly: GCF_044763105.1. Taxonomy (NCBI): domain Bacteria; kingdom Bacillati; phylum Bacillota; class Bacilli; order Caryophanales; family Bacillaceae; genus Lysinibacillus; species Lysinibacillus sp. NPDC096212. Next base: position 215 of record NZ_JBIWFQ010000031.1, read on the forward strand.
TCTTAATTTAAAAAGGTCAATACTTTTTCTAATATAAATTAATACTTTTTCATTTCATCGAAAAACTTCCTATTTATATACTTACGAAAAAAATTATCATTAGACTCTTCTTCTCAAGTCAATTTAACTTTTTATTGGTATCTAAAATAGAATTTTATCATAATCTTCAATAAGAAATTAATAGATTCCATAAAAAATCAACAAAAAAAACTCGGTATAGAAACCGAGTTTTTAAAATGGAAAGAAAAATGGGATTGCCAGCATCATAACAATAAACATAATAATCTGTAGTGGAATTCCAATCTTCACAAAGTCCATAAACTTATAACCGCCAGCAGTCATAACTAGCGCATTTGTTGGGGAAGCAATCGGAGTAACAAACGCCATACTTGCTGCTACAGCAACAGCAATCATAAATGTCGTTGGACTTGCCTCCATTGCAATCGCGGCATTCATAGCAATTGGCGCGAACAAGACAGCAGTCGCCGTATTACTAATAAACTGTCCAAAAATAACTGTTAAAATATATACGCCAACTAGTACTCCATACGGTCCATAATCTCCAAGTGCATTAATGATACCATCGGATAAAATAACCATACCACCTGTTTTCTCCAATGCAGTCGCCATTGGAAGCATTGCAGCTACAAGCACAATACTTTCAAAATTCATATTGCTATACGCATCTTCCATATTACGCAAACAACCTGTTAATATCATCAATACGGCACCAATCATAACGGAAATAACAGCAGGGAAAATTTCAAAAGCCATTAACACAATCATTAAAAGCATAATGACACCAGCAATACCTGCTTTCCCCGTGGCTGCAGCTACACTCGCATGCTCCTTTGGCTGACCCACAACAACGACATCCTGCGTTTCCCTTGCCAGTAATAAAATCTCATCCCAAGCACCTTGTACTAAAATGGCATCTCCAAATTTCAATTTATGTGTCACCATATCCTGAAGTTTATAGCCACCTCTACGATTAATGCCAATTATATTTAGATTATATTTTTCTCGGAAGCCTAGGGCGCTAACAGTCTTATTAATAAAGCTGGAATTTGGCGTTAATAATACCTCAGCAATACCAAGATGCTTCGATACCAAATCATCAGCCTCTCCTTCAGCCAATTCCTGCATCTCTAGACTATAATCTGCAGCAAAACGACGAATATTCTCTTCCTCACCTTGGACATACAATTCATCTTTGGCATGTATCACACTTGTCGGACCTGCCATTTCCTGATATGTCATCGGTAAAAAATTAATGCCTTCTTGAGATCGGCGGTGAATTTTCATCATACAAAGCGTATATTTGGCCGGAAGCTTTAATTCTGCTAATGTTGCATCAATAATCGGCGAACCCTCGGGCACAAACACTTTAAACAAATGATTATTTAAATCATATTGCTTAATAATTTTCTTCGGTGATAGTTTATAGTCAGCTTTTGTTTGTGAACGGTTCTTATCATTTGGTAATAGTTTATTTCGCACAAGTACTAAATAGGTAATACCAACAATCATCCCTACAATACCGATGGGCGTCACTTCGAAAAATCCAAGCTTATTATAGCCACGATCTACTAATAACTGACTGACAATTAAATTTGTTGGTGAAGCAATTAAAGTCATAAGCCCTGAAAGACTCGCGACATAAGAAAGTGGTAGCAAGAATTTTGACGGACTTTCCTTCATACTAATCGCAATACTAACAACGATCGGCATCATTAAAGCTACAGTACCTGTGTTACTCATAAAGGCACCTACCGTCCCTACAATAATGAGCAATAACACAAATAATTTCAGCTCACTATCACCTGACCATTTCAACAATAATCGTCCTGCCACCCCTGCAAGTCCAGTTCGCAAAATTCCTGCGCCCACAACAAATAACCCCGCAATCATTAAAACTACAGAGTTCGAAAAACCAGCTAGTGCCTCTGCTGGTGTTAAAATATCTGTAATGACAAATGCTAAAAGTGACACAATCGCAACGAGATCTGCTCGTACTTTATTCGTCACAAATGCAAAAATTGTCGCTCCTAAAATAAGAAATGTTAATGTAAGCTGCACATCTATGAATTCCTTTCTAACATTAATCATTGTGCTAGGTGATACATAAAACCTTTTGTAATTGCAGCACCTTGCACGTTTACCATTTAGATTCATTATATCTTACCCAAAACGATATATGAGAAAGTTCACCATCTTTACAAAATAAAAGACTCCTCACCATAGCGCGAGGTTGATTTCCGTTCCGGCTGGGTGCTTTGTAGCTGACGCTTCGCTTTCGCTACAGAAAACATTTGTTGCTGACGCTTCGTTTTCGCACAGAGCAAAGCTTCCTGGGGGGCGTCCGATGAGCCGCTTGGGCCAACATGATGTTGGTCACGAAGGCGTTATCACAGGACGTGATGCATTTAGCCTTCGTTCCCCTATTTGCTCACTCCAGGCTCTACTATCGTGTATCGGCCAAACTAGACTATTTTTGATAAAGATTATGCTCTTTAATATAGTCATAACAAGCGTTGGGCAGTAGATATTTTGGTTCACCGCCCATTGCGAATTCTTCTCGAATATAGGTAGAGCTAATTTCCATCGCTAAGCCTTTGTCAATCAAATGAAATCTTCCATCATCATGATTCCTCAATATCGGAGAGCGACTAATTGTTGATAACATATCGATTCCATGCCTTGCCATTATAATAAATTTATTCTCAGCTACTAACGCTTCTCCTTTTTTCCACAATCCTGCTCCAATATCCACTAATAAATCGGCTCCCATAATAAAATGAATTTCATCATTCGGGTGTTGTTCTCTAAAATATTTCATCGTATCATATGTGTAAATGTTCCAGCCTTCTTGCTCCATTTCATATGAATCTGCAATAAAACGCTCATCCTTTGCAATAGCCAGCTGTAGCATATTCCATCGATGAGAATTCTCCGTTGTTATTTCCTTGTCCTTTCGTTTATTTGAACAAGGTAAAAAAATTACTTTATCTAATTTGCAACGATGCGCGACTGTGCTCGCGGTCCAAAGATGAACATTTGTAATTGGATCAAAGGATGATCCGTAAATCCCTATTTTCGCCATTCCCTACCCCTCCATTCCTCGTCTCTATTAGTTTCTCCCATTCATCATCTTCGTGACTTTTTCTTTAATTTCTTTAATTCTTGTCATTTTGTTATCCCAGCACGCTTGACTTAAATCGACCGGATACTCTTCTGGATTCATTGTTCGTTTATACTCACTCCATAGTAGATGTAAATTTTCTTCTACATATGCTTGAATTTCTTGAAGTGTTGGTTCTTTGTAAAGAATAGAACCATTTACAACAATGTCTTGATGTAATTCTTTCGCTGTAAAATTAGTCACAAATTTACTGATATAAGTATGAACAGGGTGAAACATTTTCAAGCGTTTTTCCTCCTGTGGGTTTTCGTAGTCCAACGCAATATAATCTCCTTCAGCATGACCATTGTCTGTATTTATAATTCGATAGACACGCTTGCGGCCCGGGGTCGTTACTTTTTCAGGATTTCCGGAAATTTTGATGGTATCGACCATTTTTCCGGTTTCATCTTCAATAGATACTAATTTGTATACGCCCCCAAGCGCCGCTTGATCGTAGGCTGTAATAAGCTTAGTTCCTATTCCCCATGTATCAACTTTAGCCCCTTGTGACTTCAAATTTATAATCGTGTATTCATCCAAATCATTAGATGCTATAATTTCCGCTTCAGTGAAGCCAGCTTCATCTAGCATTTCCCTTGCTCTTTTTGACAGATACGCTAAGTCTCCACTGTCCAGCCGGATTCCTACAAAATTGATTTTATCTCCAAATTCCTTCGCGACCCGAATTGCGTTAGGAACTCCTGAACGCAACGTATCATACGTATCTACTAAAAAAACGCAATCTTTATGCGTATTTGCATACTTTGTAAATGCAGTGTATTCGTCACGATATGCCTGTATCATGGCATGCGCATGAGTACCTGAGACAGGGATGCCAAATAATTTTCCAGCTCTGACATTGCTAGTTGCAGAAAATCCACCAATATACGCTGCACGAGTTCCCCAAATCGCTGCATCAAATTCATGCGCTCGACGAGTACCAAACTCCATCGCTACATCCTTTCCAATCACTTGTTTAATGCGTGAAGCCTTCGTTGCAATAAGAGTTTGGTAATTAACGATATTCAATAAAGGTGTCTCCATTAATTGAGCTTCTGCCAACGGGGCTTCAATTCGTAAAATAGGTTCATTTGCAAATACCAGTTCACCTTCCTTCATTGCAGAAATAGTGCCTGTAAATTTTAGACTTTGAAGGTATTTAAGAAATTCCTCTGAGTATTTTCCTTCCTCGCGTAAATATTGAATATCACTATTAGAAAAACCAAAGTTTTTGATAAACTCCATTATCTTTTTTAAGCCTGCGAATATCGCATAGCCATTACCGAACGGAAGCTGTCGAAAGTACAGTTCAAAAACCGCTGTTCTATTTTGAGTACTATCATTCCAGTAAGTTTCTACCATATTTATTTGATATAAGTCTGTGTGCAACATTAAACTATCATCTGCATATTTCATTTCATCTTCCTCCATTTACATAATAGTAGCTCCGAGAGAATGCTCGAAATGTCCTAACGCCCACTCATGCCCTGCTTGATTAAAAGATGCCACTGCATTTTTATGAATAACTATGTTAAATCCTTTATTATAGGCATCTACCGCTGTATGAAGAATGCAAATATCCGTACATACACCTATTAAATGCAGTTCAGTAATGCCTCTTCCGCGCAATTTAATCTCTAAATCCGTACCTGCAAAAGCAGAATATCTTGTTTTATCCAAGTAGTAGACATGATCTAACTCTTTATTTTCTTCATATAGTTCTTTTAAGGAACCATATAGTTCCCTCCCCTTTGTACCTCTTATATTATGAGGAGGAAAAAGCTTTGCTTCCGGATGATAGCTATCATCTTTTTCATGAACATCAATGGCAAAAACTAGAAAATCAACGTTTGAGATAAATTCCTTTGTTAATTGTATATTTACCTCTTCCAATAGTTGCCCCGGTTTTCCGCAAGTTAAAGCTCCATCTGGTGCTACAAAATCCACTGTATAATCAATATTAATCAATGCACGTTTTGGCATATTTCCATCACTCCACTTTTTTAATTTGTAATTGCATAATTACAAATTACTATATTGAAAAATTATCAGGAAAGACAAGTGCTTTCCTAATGATAAATTGACTCTACGATTTCGAAGTCATTAAAAGTATATAATTGCGACGGTCTAAACGAATTCCTTTTTGTTTTCTTCGGTTTACCTTCTTCATCTAATACTTTTTCAATAAAAGGTAACTTGGGTGCTTTTGTAAAGAACACAGAATCATTTGAAATGCGTGGATCATCTCCCACTGTCAATAAAACCCTCTGCAGTTCCGATAAAGTAAATTCTTTTGCTAAAAAGTTTTTAGCAACCGTTGTTTGTATCATATCTTTCTTAATAAATTCTAAAGCGTCTGAAATAATTTTTCGATGATCAAAGGCTAATTCGAGTTTGAACACTTCATTTATATCGAATAACTCCACTTCTGCGGCATCATCATTGGCTTGACGCTGGTCAATGTATACTTCCGGAACGATTGCATAAAAGGCATTTGAAATCATCCAGCCTCGAGGATCACGATCTATGTCATCGTAGACACCGAAGTGCTTAACGTGTAGACCATCTACATTCGTTTCCTCTTTCAATTCTCTTTTAGCAGCCATATAGGCAGTTTCCCTTTTTGTCGCATCTACAAATCCACCTGGAAGCGCCCATTTCCCACCTTCGATATTTGGATTTCCTTCATGATCTTTTTCAGCCCGTTTAATCAACATGATTTTAAGCGTCATCATCGGAGGTGCTTTTTCCTCTACTTTTTCTGATGTTATTGTAAAAATTGCGATATCTGACGTATACCCATCAGGTGTTATATATTTAGAAGAATCATAATTCGCCAGAACTTCTTCTTGTGAACGATATTTTGTCATTTTAATAAAACTCCTTTAATTCAATGTTTTGCGATAAAGCGTGATGCGACGACTTTATACAACTCCTAGATTTGATCACTACCCCATTTAGTTTTCTATAAATCAACACATGTAATTCGTAATTCCCGAATTACTATTTAATAACATGATAACTTTTCCAATTAACAATTTCAACTCTTTTATAAAAAGAGTAAGAAGAACAGCTTTCCATAAAAAAAGCATAAACAAAGCATTTCTGCCTTGTTTATGCCTTTCATATTATTTAATTTACTAGTTGATTTTTCAAAAGAATTCCATCCTGTACGACAACTCGCCCATTTTTAATGACAGTATTCGTATGATTCATGCCATAGAAATATTGTAACTGCTTGTAGTTGGCAACATCCAATACAATGACATCAGCTTGTTTGCCTGCTTCAAGAGAGCCGATTTGATGTCCACGGTTAAGTGCATATGCTGCATTAATAGTTGTCGCCGTTAACACTTCCTCTAATGTCATCCCCATATGCATACAAGCTAAATTCATGATAAATGGCAGACTCAGCGTTGGGGATGAGCCAGGGTTAAAGTCAGTTGAAATGGCTACAGGTACCCCTTCATCAATCATTAGGCGTCCCCTTGCAAATGGCGCACGTAGGAAGAATGCTGTTCCAGGTAGCAATACCGCAATCGTGCCGGCTTCAGCCATTTTTTGTATACCCTCATCAGAAGCGACTAGTAAATGCTCCGCCGAAATTGCCCCTACTTCCGCAGCAAGCTCTGCTCCCTTATAAGGCTCAATTTCATCTGCATGAATTTTCGGTGTTAACCCTAACGCTTTCCCGGCCTCTAAAATGCGTCGTGATTGCTCTGGCGTAAATACACCTTTTTCACAAAATACATCATTGAATTCGGCAAGGTTTAGCTCAGCTACTTTCGGCAGCATGTCATGAATGACTACATCGACAAATTCATCCTCACGTCCCTTAAAGTCACGCGGCACCGCATGCGCCCCCATAAAGGTACTAACGACATCAATGTCATGTGTAGCTTGTAATTCCTTAGCTACCTCAAGCTGTTTCTTTTCAGTTTCCCAATCTAAACCATAGCCTGATTTTGCCTCAACCGTTGTAACACCATGCTTTAAAAACACATCTAAATGATTCATCGTTTTTCCATATAAATCACCAAAGCTAGTTTCTCGTGTCCGGTTTGTTGTGGCATGAATCCCGCCACCCGCATTCATAATTTCCATGTATGTGGCACCATTGAGTCGCATATTAAACTCCTGCTCACGTGTACCGCCATGAACTAAATGCGTATGGCAATCGACGAGACCCGGCATAACAATCTTACCCGAGGCGTCAATAACCTCAGCCACCTTTACTAGATCAGGAAAATCCGCTTCTAGTTGTGCAATTGACCCTACCGCTATAATGCTATTGCCCTCCATTAAAACACTGCCATTTTCCACTACTGCGATGTCACGCATTTGTTCCTTTGTACGAGGACCTTGTACGGCACTTTTTAACGTGATCACTTCATCGGCGTTTTTGATTAAAATTGTCACTTCGCATCATCCTTTAACATTGGTATACGCACACCTTTGTTCTTTGCTGTATTAATAGCAATTTCATAACCCGCATCTGCGTGACGCACAACACCCATTCCTGGATCCGAAATTAACACTCGTGCAATCTTCTCTGCGGCTAGCTCAGAACCATCCGCTACTAGCACTTGGCCAGCATGCTGAGAATAACCCATACCTACACCACCACCGTGATGCACACTTACCCAACTGGCACCACTTGCTGTATTAACAAGTGCATTTAGAATTGGCCAATCTGATACTGCGTCAGAGCCATCCATCATACCCTCTGTTTCACGATTTGGCGATGCAACTGAACCTGAGTCTAGATGATCTCGACCAAAGACAATCGGTCCTGAAAGCTCACCATTGGCAACCATTTCATTAACCTTCAATGCAAAACGATGACGATCACCATAGCCTAACCAGCAAATTCGTGCCGGTAACCCCTGCCATTTAACCATTTTTTGCGCCATATCAATCCAATTCACAAGACCTTCATCTTCAGCAAACATTTCTTTGGCAAGTGCATCTGTTTTATAAATGTCCTCAGGGTCACCCGAAAGCGCAGCCCAACGGAATGGACCTTTCCCCTCACAGAATAAAGGACGAATATACGCCGGAACAAAACCAGGGAAATCAAAGGCATTCGTTACACCTATCTCTTTCGCATAAGCACGAATATTATTACCGTAATCAAATACTTCTGCACCTGCCTGTTGGAATTCAAGCATTGTACGAACATGCTCAGCCATCGTCTCTTTTGCTCTTCGCTCATATGTTTTTACGTCACTTTTACGCAGTTCAAGTGCTTCCTCAAACGTCAAACCATTTGGAACATAGCCATTGATTGGATCATGGGCAGATGTTTGGTCAGTAACAAAATCAGGGATAATTCCTCGGTTCAATAGCTCACGATTAACATCTGCACAGTTGCCAACAAGACCAATTGACGCAGGCTCTTTTTTATCACGTAGTTTATTAACCAATTCAATCGCTTCATCTACCGTTTCCACAAGGTAATCACAGTAGCCCTCTTTTATTTTACGTTCAATTCGAGCACGCTCTACTTCGACTACTAAAATGACAGCGCCAGCCATTTTCCCCGCTAAAGGCTGAGCACCACTCATACCACCCATACCACCTGTAAGGATGAACTTACCACGTAAATCCGCTGTGCCGAATACTTTTTTACCGGCCTCTACGAATGATAAATACGTTCCTTGTAAAATGCCTTGTGCGCCAATATAAATCCAGCTACCAGCTGTCATTTGACCGTACATCATTAAATCACGGTCCTCTAACTCATAGAAATGCTCCCAATTCGCCCACGACGGTACTAAATTAGAATTCGCAATTAATACACGTGGTGCATGTTCATGCGTACGGAATACAGCTACTGGTTTCCCTGATTGAATCAGAAGTGTTTCATCATTCTCTAATTCTTTTAATGACGCAATAATTTGCTCATAGCTCTCCCAATTACGCGCCGCTTTACCGATTCCACCATAGACGATTAGCTCGTCTGGATTTTCTGCTACTTCAGGATCTAGATTGTTCATTAACATACGCATTGCAGCTTCTTGCGTCCAACCTTTACAAGATAATTCATTTCCACGTGGTGCACGAATATTTGTTTTGACTACCATAAAAAACACGCTCCTTTAAAATAGTAAAAATGCTATTGGCGTTACGATGATTAACGTTAATACGACACGTTCAAACCAAATAAGTATAATTTGGCGCAATGTCAATGGAATTTCAGATGATAAAATAAGTGGTATAACGGCCGAAAAGAACAAAATTGCCGATATCGATACGACCGCCACAATAAATTTCGTTACAAGTGTTGCTTGTGTGACAACAAGCGCTGGTAAAAATACTTCTGCTAATGATAATGACAGCGCTTTTGCAGCTAAATACGGTTCTGGAACTTGTAACAAATATGTGAATGGTACAAAAATATACGAAAGCCAATCAAAAATCGGTGTATATGTTGCAAGTACAAGCCCTAGCAAACCAATTGATAGAATCGACGGAATAACACCCATCGCCATGATGAAGCCATCCTTTAAATTCATCCATAAAATTTTAGATAACGGCGGATTTTGCTCAACTGCATCCATCGCTTGACGCCATGCTTCTTTAAAACGGTCCTTCTTAACAATCTTTTCTGGCATCGGCGTCGTGCCCTTGTAGTACTCATCCTTCATCGAACGAAGTGGATAAATACGCGCCGTTAACGCAGTGACCACGAATGTTACAACGAGAGACACCCAGAAAAACGCATTCCAATGCTGCATAATATCCAGCGTACTTGCAATGACAACCATAAACGTTGCAGAAACAGTCGAGAAACCCGTTGCAATAATCGCGGCTTCCTTTGCTGTGTAGCGACCTTCCATATATACACGGTTCGTTAACAGTAACCCAACCGAATAACTACCGACAAACGAGGCAACAGCATCCACTGCTGAACGTCCCGGCGTTTTAAAAATAGGCTTCATAAACGGTTGTGTTAAAACACCGATATACTCAAGCAACCCATAGCTTACTAGAAGTGCTAAAAACAAAGATCCGATTGGAATTAGAATCCCTACTGGCTTAACAAGCTTCTCCAGTAAATACGGGCCGATACTTTCATCCGCTAACCATGCAGGAGCTACATTGAAAATTAACATAATCCCCGCAATCATACCGCCCACTTTAAAGATTGACATCACGATATTGACGATTGACTTATTCCATTTCTTAGTAAGGAATGGATGAATCGCTCCACCTACCAGCATTATGAGTACATATGCAGTTACAAGCAGTGGTGCTTCGGCACGGATAAAGTTCACAATGTGATCAATTAAAATTGTATTCTTACCTTGCCATTCAAACGAGATAAAAAAACTAAATATTCCGACTAAGCTGCAGATAATCATCTTGAAAGCAGAGGAGACTCGAAAATCCGAGTCTTGCCTCAGCTCTTGTTGTTGAATTTCCATCCTATCCCCCCATGCAAGTGCTCTTTTTGAAAGAAATCCACATCACCCGACCAAGCTGAAGCATTTTTTAGATTTTCTTCTAGGAAGTTAACGTCTTATGGTTTACACATACTCATTCAACAGAACATCACTCGTTAATAAATACTCTGAAAGCGCTTCAATTTCATCACCAATTGGCTGATCCGCTAACAACGGCGGGCAAAATTCGCGCACTTTTTCTAAAAACTTTCGCGTCGTTGGAGATAACTGCTCTTCTGCCTTGTCTAAATGGATAGCCTGCGAAGCACAAATCATTTCTATCGCAATGACACGAGCAGCATTGTGTACGATTTGACGTACTTGGCGGGCCGATGTTGTACCCATGCTCACATGATCCTCTTGGTTACCTGATGTCGGTATAGAATCTACGCTTGAAGGATGTGCCAATACTTTGTTTTCAGATACGATAGAAGCTGCTGTATATTGAGCGATCATTAGTCCACATTCAATACCAGGATTTGTCGCTAAAAATGGTGGTAAACCTTCGTTAAGCTGCGGATTTACCATGCGTTCTGTACGTCTCTCTGAAATATTAGCCCACTCACATACACCAACTTTTAAAAAGTCCATGGCTAATGCAATTGGTTGACCGTGGAAATGCCCACCAGACAATACTTCTCCATTTTCTAAAACAATCGGATTATCTGTCGTTGCATTCATTTCAATTTGCACACGGTCCTCCGCATAGAAAAATGACTGCCATGAAGCACCATGTACTTGCGGAATGCAACGTAGTGAATAGGCATCCTGCATGCGGATTTCACCTTGCTTTGTCACACGTTTACTTCCATCAAGCCACTTACGGATTCGTCCACCAACAAGCTCTAATTCCGGGTGTGGTCTTACCGCCAAAAGCGATGGATCAAATGCGGAAGTAATACCCTTCAGTGACTCCAGCGTTAAACTTGCTGCCATATCTGCCGCTAGCCCAATACGCTCTGCCTCGTTCACTGTTAAAACCCCAATACCTGTCATTGCTTGTGTACCATTAACAAGCGCTAGCCCTTCCTTAGCTTGTAGTCGGACAGGCGTTAGCCCAGCTTGCTGTAACGCCGCACTGCCGCTCATAACCTCTCCATTAAACTCCGCCTTACCTTCACCTACTAGCACTAAAGCCAAATGTGACAACGGCGCTAAATCTCCGCTTGCTCCAACTGAACCTTGAGACGGTACAATCGGATGTACGCCCTTATTGATCAAATCCAATAACAGTTGCACGGTTTCCAGACGAATACCTGAAAAACCACGCGCTAGAGCATTGGCACGTAAAACCATCATGGCACGTACAACATCTGTCGGGAACGGTACACCAACACCTGTTGCATCTGAGCGTAATAAATTCAACTGTAAAAGCTCAATGTCTTCCTCTTCAATCTTTATATTACTTAGCTTTCCAAAGCCTGTATTCACACCATAAATGGTTTGGCCCTCAGCTAAGCGTTTTTCAATTCGCTCCCTACTTAAACGGATACGCTCCACACTGTCTGCAGATAGCGCAACCGTAGCAAGGCCATTTACAATTCCCCCTATTTGCTGTCTTGTTAATGTCTTGCCATCGAGCTCGATAATAGACTTCATACTGACATCCCCCTGTTCCCTTAAAGCTATGTAAAAATGCTTTTAATCAATTTCGCGATCACTATAAAAGATAAATAACAATTACACTAACTACATTGTACTAACTACTTTTTTCAGAAAATAGGGAATTTTAAAAGAGAAAACATGAATTATTTCAGAATTTTTGTTATTTTAATAATATAACAGTACTTTTTTACGAAACTAGATAATTTTAAGGGGATTACAGTTATGAAATTGTTACTTATTGACAGGGACTCCACTGATCTCTCAGGTATTCGTTGGTTTTTACATACATATTTTCCCGGAGATGTAACTATTGAAATAGGTACAACTATTAATGAGGCACTTCAAAGTATCCAGCAATTCGAGCCTGAGGTGATACTACTCAATATCGACCTATTCTCGAATAATCGTTTAACTGCGCTTTATCGTGCTTTACAAAAACATTCAGGGACTATATTAGCTATGACGACAGAGCCATTGTTTAAAAATGCATTAAAAGCAATCGATCTACAGGTCGCACATCTTTTCGTCAAACCAATTGATTTAGAAGTATTAAAGCAAAAGCTCACTGCGATTTCCCTTCGGACACCAAAAGCAGAAGCAGCGTATCAAGAAACTACAGATGAATCCTTTTACTATCAACTATTTTTAGATAGTAAAACAAGTTCCCTAGAGTCAAATACACATTTCGCAATGATCGAGCCTGAGCATTCCGAAATGTTTAACAAACTATACAACTGGCTTCAGCAAACGCCTATTTATTCTAGTATGAGGATTTATCCTTTATCGGAAAAAATCGTATGTTTATTCCAAACAAATGATTTAGAGAAGGATGTTCGTACATTAATGAAGGAATGGCGATTAACAAATAATAGTTCTTTAAATATCGGAGTTTATGATGGAGAGTCGACCACCATGAAGAATATGTATACCTTAACGAAACGCGCACTTCATCAAAGCTTTTACGAAGGCTATGGGCATATTTTTTATGCGAGCAAACAATTGGAGACACAGCCATTCGATCCATTACTAACACCTGAAGAGCAGCAATTGCTAATAAGTAGCTTAGAGGACGGGAATATCGAAGCCGTCAAAACATTTTTATATCGACTATCTAATGAAGGAATTTATTACAAGCAAGATGATTTACGTATTCATCTAACGAGTGTTTTGGCGCAAATTAGGCGCTTTATGCTGAAGTATAAATTACATGAGAAAGCTGCAATTGAGCAAAATTATCGTCAGCTTTTTCATTTAATTATTGAATATCCAATATTTTATACCATTCTAAATGGCATCATATCATTTACACAAAGACTAATTGAATTAGCTCGTGAAGCACGAATGGAAAAACGGGCTGACTATGTAGAACTGGCCATAGAAATTATCGACCAACAATTTCAGGATAGCGGGTTATCTTTACCTTACGTTGCTCATAAATTAGGGATTAGCCCTAATTATTTAAGTACGATTTTTTCAAAGAAGCAAGGCTTGCCATTGAAACGCTACCTACAGCAGGTCCGAATTCAAAATGCCACAAAAATGCTTGTAGAAACGGATTTTGCTATTAGTGAAATTGCCTATTTAAATGGTTTTGATGATTCGAATTACTTCATTAAAATTTTCAAACAACACATCGGAATTACTCCTCATCGTTATCGAAAAGCTTAAAGTTTCATTAAGTAACATGGAGTTGATTTTGTTCTAACTGGGAACTTGTGCGTAAGCGTAGCGGAGATGAAGGCTTTATCTTCGCGAGATCACATCGATATCTGATTATCAAGAGGTGGCCAAGCCTTCACTGCAATCAAGTATTATTTTCAATTATCATATCCTATTTTCAATAAGAATAAATAAACAAAGGAGTTCATTTTAATTTCTTTTATTCTTAAGCTCCCTCTTCTTCATAACTTATTTTTAAGTAATTCTCGAAAATGTTTAAAAAACCTAAATTAGTGGTAAAGGTTAATCATAATCCTTTTAAGTCTAGCATATATTTATAATTTATATATTACTATAAAAATTCTTTAACAATAATGATTATAATTTACTAGCAATTCTAGTTTGCGTTTGTTATAGTTATTGATGAAGAGTTTGACTCACAATTTTTCTTAGGAGGTAAACTAATATGACAAATGAAAATAATCGTAGCCGTCGTTTTACAACAGCAGGTGGTGCTCCAGTAGTAAGCAACCACGATTCTATGTCAGCAGGTCCTCGTGGTCCTCTATTACTTCAGGATGTATGGCTAATTGAAAAATTAGCGAACTTCAACCGTGAAGTTATTCCTGAACGTCGTATGCACGCTAAAGGTTCAGGTGCATTCGGTACTCTCACTGTAACGCATGATATTACTAAATATACAAAAGCAAAAATCTTCTCAGAAGTTGGAAAAAAGACTGAGATGTTTGCACGCTTCTCAACAGTTGCAGGTGAGCGTGGTGCAGCGGATGCTGAGCGCGATATTCGTGGCTTCGCACTTAAGTTCTATACTGAAGAAGGTAACTGGGATTTAGTTGGTAACAACACACCTGTATTCTTCTTCCGTGATCCTTTACACTTCACAGATTTAAACCACGTGGTAAAACGCGACCCACGCACAAATATGAAAAACGCTAATTCAAACTGGGATTTCTGGACTTCATTACCAGAGGCGCTTCACCAAGTAACAATTGTTATGTCTGACCGTGGTATTCCGACTGGATACCGCAATATGCATGGTTTCGGTTCTCACACTTATAGCTTTATTAATGCTGAAAATGAGCGCGTATGGGTTAAATTCCACTTCCGTACAGAGCAAGACATTAAAAACTTCACTGGTGCTGAGGCTGCTGAAGTAATCAGTAACGACCGCGAATCTTCACAACGCGATCTATATGAGGCAATTGAAAAAGGCGATTTCCCTAAATGGAAAATGTACATTCAAGTAATGACAGAGGAACAAGCTCGTGAGTTACCATATAACCCATTTGATTTAACAAAAGTATGGTATAAAAAAGACTTCCCATTAATTCCTGTGGGTGAATTCGAGTTAAACAAAAATGCGGACAACTACTTCGCGGAAGTTGAGCAAGCTGCCTTTGCACCATCTAACATTATCCCTGGTATTAGCTTCTCGCCAGACAAAATGTTACAAGCTCGTATCTTTGCGTATGCAGATGCACAACGCTACCGTTTAGGTGTGAACCACTACGCGCTTCCTGTAAATGCACCAAAATGTCCATTCCGTACGTTCCACCGCGACGGTGCTATGCGTTTCGATGGCAATCTTGGTTCAACTTTGGGCTATGAACCAAATAGCTATGGTGAATGGGAGCATAATTTAGACTATAAAGAGCCTGAATTACGTATTGACGGTAATGCCGGTATCCACGACTTCCGTGAAGACGACAACAACTACTTCGAGCAGCCGGGTAAATTATTCCGCCTAATGACTGCCGAAGAACAACAACGCCTATTCGAAAATACTGCTAATGATATGGCACCAGTTGAAGAGTTCATCAAACGTCGTCATATCCTGCACTGCTATTTAGCTGATCCAGCATATGGTGAAGGTGTAGCAAAAGCTATGGGTCTTTCATTGGAAGGTATGGATCTTTCAAACCCATACGAAAAACAACCAACAAACGTTTAATTTATTTCAGCAAACAAACATTTGCTGAGGCATAATTGATTTTTTCCACTTATTATTGATATCCAAATCCAACTTTTTACTCCATGTGAAGGGCAACTTCACATGGAGCTTTTTTATCTTAATGACCAAAAAAGGCTTGTGTCTAGTAGACACAAGCCCGCTCTAATAATTATTGATAAATTTGACTGCCTGCCTTTTTAAATTCCTTTGCCTTTTCCTGCATACCTTGGTGGATCGCTTCAGTCGTATTTAAATCTTGATCTTTTGCATAATTACGAATATCTTGTGAGATTCTCATACTACAAAACTTAGGTCCACACATTGAACAGAAGTGCGCAGTTTTCGCTCCTTCTGCAGGCAACGTTTCATCGTGGTATTCGACCGCACGCTCTGGATCTAACGAAAGATTGAATTGATCGCGCCAGCGGAATTCAAATCGTGCCTTAGATAGTGCATCGTCACGCTGCTGTGCTCCCGGATGCCCTTTCGCTAAATCTGCCGCGTGTGCAGCAATTTTATACGTAATAACCCCTACGCGAACATCCTCACGATTTGGTAAGCCGAGATGCTCTTTAGGCGTCACATAACATAGCATCGCTGTACCATACCAACCGATCATCGCAGCACCGATAGCTGATGTAATATGGTCATAGCCAGGAGCAATATCTGTTGTTAACGGCCCTAAAGTATAGAAAGGTGCTTCCTTACACACCTCTAACTGCTTATCCATATTTTCTTTAATAAGATGCATTGGTACATGCCCTGGTCCTTCTACCATCACCTGTACATCATGCTTCCAGGCAATTTGCGTTAATTCCCCTAGCGTATCTAGCTCCGCAAATTGAGCCTCATCATTTGCATCTGCTATAGAACCCGGACGTAAACCATCACCTAAAGAGAAGGCTACATCATAGGTTTTCATAATTTCACAGATTTCTTCAAAATGAGTATATAAAAAGCTCTCTTGATGATGATATAAACACCACTGCGCCATAATCGAGCCTCCACGGGACACTATGCCTGTTACACGATTAGCCGTTAATGGCACATAGCGCAGTAATACCCCTGCATGAATCGTGAAGTAATCAACACCTTGCTCAGCCTGTTCGATTAACGTATCACGATACACTTCCCACGTTAAATCCTCTGCCACACCATTTACTTTTTCTAGCGCTTGATAAATCGGCACCGTTCCTACTGGCACCGCGGCATTACGGATAATCCATTCACGTGTCGTATGAATATGCTTACCAGTAGATAAATCCATAATGTTATCAGCACCCCAGCGTGTAGCCCACGTCATTTTTTCTACCTCTTCTGCAATAGAGGATGACACTGCTGAATTGCCAATATTGGCGTTAATTTTCACGTGGAAGTTACGTCCAATAATCATCGGCTCTGCCTCAGGGTGATTAATATTAGATGGCAAAATAGCACGTCCTGCAGCGATTTCTGAGCGCACAAATTCCGGGTCCATATTTTCACGTATCGCTACAAATTCCATTTCTGGAGTAATAATTCCCTTTCGTGCATAGTGAAGCTGTGTTACATTTTTACCTTTCTTCGCGCGTAAAGGCTTTCTAGATAATTCCGGAAAAACATTTTCATTCATTCGCGGATCATCAGCTTTACGGAATCCATTATCTTCTGGCTTGATAGTACGACCTTCGTATTCTTCAACATCACCGCGTTCTTTGATCCATGCACTACATAAAGCTGGCAATCCTTTCGTAATATCCACCTTATACGCAGGATCAGTGTACGGGCCGCTCGTATCATAAACACGTACTGGCGCATTTTCCTCTTCACCAAAGCTTCCTGTCGTTGGACTTAGAGCAATTTCACGCATTGGCACTAAAATATCTGATTGAGATCCTTCTACGTAAACTTTTTTACTTCCTTCAAAACTAGACATAATCGTAATATTCTTGTCGCTAACTGTTGTCATAAACTACTTCGCTCCCTTTTACATTTATATAAGGACCGAATCTAGCTCACCCAAACAAAGACAAAAGCCGAATCCAAAAAAATTTGGATCCGGCTAAGAATGTAAAGGTATAGTTATTGCAAATAACATTGAGTGCAATAATGGTTAACTTTCCCACGCTGGTATGAGCCAGATCAGGTCCAAAGGGTCAAGAAACCTCTATGCGTTTCCCTCTCAGCCTGACTCATCAGACTCCCCTAGTTAATGCTATTAAGTTTGATGATAGTGTAGCAGATATTGTTAAGAGATGGAAGCTTCATTTGAATTATTTTTGGCTTATCATTAAAAGTTGTCGATGGTATTCATTAAAACTTGTGCCATGTATATTAGTTGATTGGAGTGGAGGCTGGGCGACTCCTCGGGGATCAGCGTCACAGATGAGACCCTGCAGCGAAGCGAAGCGAAGCGGCTCATCGGACGCCCCACGTTCTGCTAATAAACTTATATTTGTTAGATTCCACTTAAAATGAGAGGCTGCCATCTCTTATTCCAAATAGCACCTAGCAGTTAGGTAAACAACAGTTCCGCTACATAAATCACGATTGTCACTGTAATACAGCTTACAATCGTTGAAAATAAAACTGTTTGTGCAGCAGTTGCCGATTCTACGTCATATTCTAATGCCAAACTTGAGCTATTTCGCGACGTCGGGAACGAACTAGCTATAAAAAGTGATTGTGCCACGACACCGTCAAGACCAAGCGCAAAAATGATAAACAATGCTACGGTTGGCCCTATGACTAGTCGCGTAAAACAGCTAATGAATACCACTTTATTGAACATGGATTTGATTTCAAGCTGGGATAGTTGTGCCCCTAAAGTTATTAATGCTACAGCGATAAAGCCATCTGCCACATGATCTATCGGAATTCTTACAAACTGTGGAATAGCAATATTAAAATAGTTCATTGCCACTCCAATAATAAGTGCATGAATAATAGGCATTTTGAGGAAGTCTTTCACAATAGACATGCCCGATTTTGTTGAAGAGATTAAATTATACAAGCCGTAAGTGTAGGTCGTCATATTTTGAAATATTACAAGAATGACCTGAATTGCTACTCCAATCGGCTGGGTCACAAAAATCATCTGTGCAACCGGAATACCATAGTTACCTGAATTAATTAGGACAACACTATTTTTAAACACTGCCGCCTCTGTTTTTACTAAACCGAGTCCCTTTGCTAGAAAGTGACTAAGCACCATTTGGCTTCCGATAAAGAGTAGGATAAATAACGCAACTTCCCCAAGTACAGACAGCTCTATACTCGTTTCATATAAATTCACAAAAACAGCTGCTGGCATGAAACAATATGTAATAAGTTGGGATAACGCCTTTAAATTAAAGCGAAATTTCTTTTGTAAAACTGCGCCAAGTACTAGAAGCACTAAAATCGGAGCTACAATTTGAAAAAATATCATACCGAGATACACCATAGTGATGTCCCCCTTCCCTCTCCTATAGTAGTGCTGTTTTTATGCTTGGTCAATGTACTTCAAAATCAACTCACCGCTCATATCAAGGCATTTTTTCTGAACACATTGAACTAATACAGTGTCTTTAATAGATGGTAAAAGTTATCTTTCGGAACGTTATAGCGCTTGAAATGAGCGTGATTTCCGCACCAAATTACCAAGTTTCGCGCAAAAAAAACCGCACTTCACTTTCAGATTTTCTGAAATAATTAAGGATTCTTAAAAACGAACGATACAGAAAAAGGGACTACATTTCATTTAAGAATAATAAATAGTAAAATATACCCTTTATGTACTAAATTAGAGAAATATATGATATATTATCCATTAAATACGATGATCGGAGTGACTAAAATGAAGAATAAAGTATTAACGACTTTTATGGCAACTGCTATTACAGCAACCCTAGTATCACCAATGTCAACTGCAGATGCCGCTTCAAATGATTCATCTTTAAACCACTCAATTCAAATGGATGGGCAGGTAGCTGCAGCCAAAACAAAGGGGCAAACTGTTACCATTAACAACGTCACTAAAGAGAAAGTACTTACATCCAATGGCCAATTTAAAATTAGTCAGTCGCTGAAACCTCTCTTTAAAACAGCGAATAGCACTGCATTGAAGAATGCCCAAGCTACAATTGTAGTAAAAAACGGCGAAATTACGAGCATTACAGAACTAACATTAACTAAAGCTGGCACTGACAATAAAGCGGTATATTTTGATGGTGGTGACGCACAAATTGAAGGAAGCCTAACTGTAAATGCGGATTATGTAAAGGTTCAAAATGTAAACATTAAAGATAAGCTTATTGTAACTAATCTTGTGAAGAAGGCCATTACAATTGATAACGTTGCTATTGGGGATACAATTACTTTTAAGCCTTTATTGACTAGAAATATTAATTGGTTAAATGTTTCCCTAAAAGATATTAAATCTCCAAACATTAACTTGGAGCGCACTAAAGTAAATGTGACTTCTGACAAAGCTATTTCAAAAATCGATGTAGTTGGTAAAGTTGCAGCATTTGAAGTTACAGCCAATGTTGATAAGCTTACAATCGATGTTGAGAATGATTTTAGCCTTTACGGAGAAGGTAAAATTGAACAAGTGATCGTCAAACACGGGGCAAAGGTGGCATTAGATTCAGGACACCTAATTAACAAGGTGCAGGTGGATGATAAAAAAGCCTCTGTGATATTACCTGTGGTGAATAAAAATGAGCTTAGTAATTTAGTAGCTATACCTCCGTACGTTGCCGTATCCGTTAATGGATATGACGTTTTAACAACTGAAAGATGGACGACGCAGGCTGAACGTACAGCATTCGAATATGCCTTAAGCAGCGCAAGAGCAGTAGCTAATAATTCCAACGCCTCTCAGGAACAAGTAAACAATGCTATTACACAATACAGAATTGCATTAACCGTTTATCAAGCTGTGCAAAAAAATGGAACAAAATATGGTTATAGCGATAAGTCTTCATTACAATCAACGATTAATTCTATTCAGTATGTAACGGTTTCTTGGAACAATGGTAATGATATAGCATCATATGTACCTTGGACGACGCAAAGTGAGAAGGATGCTCTTACCTCTGCCGTTTCATCGGCTCAGTACGTTGTAAATAATAGCTATGCAACGCAGTCTGATATCACCAATGCTATTAGCAATTTAAACTACGCTATCACTGTTTATAAGAGCGCTCAAAAATATGGTACTTATCAATACAATGCCGATCGATCTGACCTTTTATCACTTATTAACTCTGTTCAGTATGTAACCGTCTCTGTGAATGGATCTGAACTATCCTCCAATGTAATTTGGACGACGCAAAGTGAAAAAGACGCTCTAGTTTCTGCTGTTTCATACGCACAAAGTACTGCAAATAATAGTTCTTCGTCTCAATCAGATATTTCGTATGCATATAGTTACTTATATAATGCCATTTCAACATATAGGGGTAATTATAAATCAGGTGCGAATTATGGGAATTACGTTGATAAATCTTGGCTAAAGTCACTCATTAATTCTGTTCAGTACGTAAAAGTTTCTGCGAATGGAGATGGCTCTGATATCCCCTATTATGAAAGGTGGACAACAGCACGAGAAAAACAGGACCTAGAAAAAGCAGTTGATTACGCCCAATCTGTTGTTAATAACTCCTATGCATCTTCGTACGAGGTGACAGATGCTATTAACAGTTTAGACAGGGCCATCAAAATCTATAAAGATGTCCAACGTTCAGGTAAACAATAAAAATTGAAAGGACTTGGCACAATGCCGAGTCCTTTCATGTTGAGGAAAAACAACTATTGTATGAATAAAATTAAGTTGTCCTATTAAATATAATATGGTTCTTCAATCTCATATAAAATCAAATCTCAACCCAAAATATCTACCGGCGAAATCATACTCATTTTTCTCCAGTCTTTATACCATTCTTCAATTTCCTCTCTAGGCTCCATCGCTAATTGCTCCTGCAGCATTTTTTTTAATAGCCAATATTGCTCCTCTACTGCAGCAACGTTGTTCAGTAAATCATAGAGCTTCATCAAGGTGAAATAGCTTTCTTCCTCATCAGGTGAAAATAATTGAACTTTTTCTTGCACCTTCACAGCAGCTTGATAGTCTTTATTTTTTATATAGAACTCACTTAATTGTTGAGCATGGCGCAACCACAATCGTCTTAGTCGCTCTTTTTCACTTTCTGACCATATATAACCGTCATCACCTAAATAATCGCCTGTATAAGCTTGGAATACACACTCATACTCCTCTATCGTTCCCTGATCAAGTGGAGGCAAAGATTTTAATTGAGTTAGCCATTGCTCTACATCAATTACCACATTTTCTAGCAATACTCTATAGCCTGAATTTAGTAATGGACTAGAGATCTTCACACCATCTAGTCCATAATTTTTTAAAGTTTGTCGGACGGTGTAAATAGCTGTATATAGCTGCTTGGAGGCCTTATCTATATCGGATTCTGGCCAAAACAACTCCAAAACGGTGTCTCGATAAATCATTTCATTGCGATGGCTAAGCATATAAGTAAACAATCCTTTTGCTTTCGATGTACGCCATTTCATTAATTGTGTATTACCATCAGGCGTAACTACCTTCAGGCCCCCTAATAGCTGAATCGTTTTTTTCTTAGTTGGAATTGGTGGATTTTTTTCGATAATCCGTTGTAATCGTTCCAATGCTTTATGCAAACGAGGCTTTTGCACAGGCTTTAATAAATAATCTATAGCATGCAAATTGAAAGCATCTATAGCATATTGGTCAAATCCTGTAGTAAAAACAATTTCTACGTTTGGCAATAGTTCTTGAATTTTTTCCCCGAGCGCAAGTCCATCCATATTAGGCATTACTATATCTAAAAATACAACATCAGGTTGTAAACTTTGTATTTGAGCAATCGCTTCTAAAGAATCTGTATAATCTCCAACTATGTCAATTTCCGGGATACTACTTTTTTCAATTAAGGTTTTTAGTCTCATTAATGGCAAATATTCATCATCGACTATTACAATTCTCATAACATCCCCTCCTAAAAAGCTAGTCATATATCATTAATATCGTTCATTTATATTAATTTTGATAAAAAATGTTACTTTTGAAGGAGTTTTTGAGAATCTGTCGAAAAATATCATCTATGATAAAAACAAAAACTCTTTCAAAAAAAATAAAAATTTTCCTGATTGCTAGTATATTCTTTACCTTGCTTACATTACTGCGATTCGCCTGGATGGATTTCATTAATGTCCCAGAAGGATTAGTTGCGAAACAAGGGACTATCGATTTAAGAGGTATTGAAACTAGTAAAGATTTTCAAAGAAAACTACAGGGTGAATGGGCGTTTTACCCAAATACCCTACTCGTTTCCAAAAACCAAAAACCATCTGAACAGAATGATCATGAAATTTATTCCGCTTTACCAGAATCTTGGGATCAATACTTTAACAACGGAAAAAACATTCATTTTGGTTCTTATCGCTTAACTATTTTGAAAGATCACAAAAAGCCTCAACTATATGGCATTACTATACCCGAAGGACTGTCACCATATGAGCTTTATGTTGATGGACAGCTTATTGGTGGTCTAGGAGACATGACATTAGATAATGAAAAAACTGCCCCCATCGGTAGACCTATCACCTATTATTTTACACTAGATTCCAGTGAGAGTGAGATCATCATACAAGGCTTCCAAACAAATCGCTATGCACAAGGTGGTTTTACAAAAGAAATAATTTTTGGCGATTTACAGTCTATGGAACAATCCAAGTTTTTTTCATTTACAACGCAAATTGTAGTTTGTCTAGTGTTTATAATTTACTTACTTTTCACGATTTTACTTTATGGAATAGGAATTCGAAGTAACTCACTTATTTACTTCACAATGCACATTATTTCGACATGTATAACTATTCTTGCTTCAAGCAATAGAATTTTATATATTTACATGCCCATTAACTGGATTTGGGCGAATAAAATATATTACTTCTTTTATATTAGTACCATGCTATTTCTCTTTTTATTTTTACGCGATCTGGTCAAGGAGTATTCCAAACCCAAAATATTAAATGTTATTCCAATACTATTAGCTGCATACTTACTGTTTATTGTCATAGCTCCTATCGAGTATATTGTTAGTACTAAAATTATTTTCATAATACTCCTTATTGTTTCACCTATTATTATAACCATTTTCATGCTAATTATAGTAATTAAAGGAGACAACGGAGTAACATTTTTATTATTAATGGGTGCTGCGGTTGTAAATAATTCGTTATTTTTCTCATTTGGCCAGAAAAATTACCCATTCGATATATTGATTGCTATCAATGCCTTATCAGCATTTTGGATTACTCGTTATTTCCAAACAACGCAGCAAACTGAAAAGCTTTCCGTGAAGCTGCAAAAAGAGATAAATACAAAGGATGATTTTCTTGCAAATACCTCACATGAGCTTCGCAATCCACTGCACGGCATGATGAGTATTGCACAAACACTCTTAGTGAAGCAGGATCATCAACTCGCTGAAAATAATAATGACGATTTAAAGCTTTTGCTAACAATCGGTAATCATATGTCCTATATGCTAGATGATTTACTTGATTTAGTAAATTTAAAGGAAAAAACTATTCGTCTTCAGCTAAAGCCGATCAATGCTTATAATCTAGCAAGCGGTGTAAGCAATATATTTCTTTTTATGTTAAAAGGTAAACCTGTAGAGGTAATAATAGACATCCCTAAAGATTTACCACCTGTGTTGGCAGACGAGACTCGGCTTATTCAAATTTTTACGAACTTACTTCATAATGCTATTAAATTTACCGAAAAAGGTTCTATTACTTTCGATGCCGAAGTGGTCGGCAAAAAACTATATATTTCTATTACGGATACAGGGATTGGCATTGAAAAGGACATGCAAGAAAAAATATTTGAGCCCTATGAGCAAGTTGATTCAAGTATGACATCTATCGGTGGTGGACTTGGTCTAGGATTAAGTATCTGCCAAGAACTCGTTACCTTACATGGAGGCACAATGTCGCTGTCATCCACTGTTGGCAAAGGCTCTACGTTTACTTTCTCATTACCGATAGCTAAAGACTTGGCGGTGGATGAAGCCGACTTAAACGCTGAACATGATGCTTCTCTTTCAAAATACGTTTCATTATTAAACAACCTTTCTATGATTGAAGGTGAAATTACTGCAGCTACTGAACAAGGGTCCCTTGTGACAAGTCATTCGCGTGTTTTAATTGTTGATGATGACGCTGTGAACTTACAGGTGCTTGTTAATGTGCTGTCAACGGAGCCATACGAAATTGAAACGGCAATAAGTGGTGCAGAGGCTCTAAAAAAACTACAGGAAAGCAACTTTGATTTAGTCATTTCTGATATTATGATGCCGTATATGTCAGGCTATGATTTAGCAAAATGGATTCGTGAGCGATTCTCTATTTCCGAGCTACCTATTCTTTTCTTAACAGCTCGTCAGCAAAGAGAGGATATACAGCTTGCTTTTTTAAGTGGTGCAAATGATTATGTAAAGAAACCAGTGGAATATGTGGAGCTTAAATCAAGGGTCCATGCACTCGTTCGTGTTAAGCAATCCAGTGAAGAACGTCTACGCATCGAAGCAGCATGGCTACAAGCTCAGATTCAGCCCCACTTTTTCTTTAACACACTTAACTCTATTATTTCTCTACACGGAGTAGACGATGAGCAAATGGAGGAATTACTGCTTGCTTTTAGTGATTATTTACAGATGAGCTTTGATTTCCAAAATGCTGACTTAGTTGTGCCTCTTAACTATGAATTAAAGCTGGTCCGCTCCTACATAGCCATAGAGCAAATACGCTTTGGCAATAGAGTTCAAGTAGAATGGGACATCCCTGAAATAATAGAGCTATCCGTCCCACCACTGTCGATTCAAACACTGGTTGAAAACGCCATCCAGCATGGGATTTTACCTAAACAACAAGGAGGAACCATCACAATTCGCATTATAGAGGTCGACGAGTACTTTACAATCTCCATTTCCGATAATGGCGTTGGCTTCGATAACACTGACCCTAAAAAGAAAGCAAGTATCGGTCTCGTTAATACTGAACAACGCCTAAAGCAATTATTTGGCGCGCAATTAACGATCGAAAGTGTGATTGGACAAGGCACGACCATCTCTTTCCCAATTCCTAAATAAGGGTAGGATCATCGGGTTCTATCCGTTCTACAAATTAAAAAACAACAGGCTAGATCTCTATAGCCTGTTGTTTCTTTTATATAAGCAATATTGCCTCTGCATAGGTTTTAAAATCACCTAAATGATTCTCAATAATTGCTTGGAGTATATTTAATTCGATTGCTTGATAATCGCGCACAGCAATATTTCGGAACCCAATCATATTTATTAATGTTTTTGCTAATGCATGGTCTATAATGTTATTTTCCTCAAGAAACTTGAATGCTTCTCTACTCGTTTTAGGTAAACCAAGCTTTAAATCACTAACAATATGCATTGCCAAATCAATACTAGCTTCACACGCACGTTGAATATTCAAAACGATACTGTCCTGCTTCGTAAAATCTTGCAAATTTTCAGGATTACCACCATACACCTCGTTGACACGGCTCACACAGCGTTCAATTGTAGCAATCTTATTTAGAATAACATCATTATTCACCATAGACACTACCCCTCTCTTCAATTGCCTTCAGAATTCCCGCACGTTGTTCATTTAACGTCACATACATTGATAGAGCCCTCATTCGTTCTTTAACAAAGGCGTTTTCATCTTGGCAATCAATGACCATACCACTTGAAAAAATTTGTGCTGCAAACACTGTATCAACCGTCTTCATATCGACTAAATCAACATCAATATTACAAGCATGTGCAATTTCTCCGGCTAATAGAAAACGTTCATAACCCGAGAGAGGCTTATTTGCATAATACGCTATATCTAAATCACTATCTTCACGTGCCGAACCCCGCGCATAAGAACCAAAAACAATAACAAAGGCTGGATTAACAGCTGATGCTAGTTTTTCAACAACTACCTTCTGCCAGTTTTGTTGCAAATCAAACACCCCCGCTCCTTCTTAGGATCATTATAACAAAATCTATCTTTGTATGAGGGTTCTAACCGTTTGTTTCGGGATTCTATCTTGCAGTTTTGCAGTTCTATCCGTCATTCCTACAGTTCTATTTATCACTGCTGTGCAGGTTCTATCCATCATTCTTACGATTCTATCCGTCACTTTGCAGGTTCTATTCATCATTCTTGTAGTTCTATCCACCATTTTATAGGCTCTATCCACATTCTTGCGATTCTATCCATCTTATCCATCTCTATTGAAAAGCGCGATCTCTTACCCTTCATATTCCCATAAGTACATAAGACACAAATTGTTTTAAAAAAATGTACTACCTATCTACCTATTCACTCAAAATATACATAAAAGAATCCTAATATATGATAAAATTGGTTTATCTTACTCAGCAGAAGTCCCCACTTCAAAAGTTGTGGTATGAATCGGATGTAGTTCCATTTCAATAAGTGCCCAAACACCTGCTGAAAATAGAAGAACTCAGTCTAAGAACGCCACGTCCTGTGGCAACGACTGAGTGACCAACATCATGCTGACGCTACGTTGCACTGCGCTTTCTCACAAAAAACATCATGTTGGCCTAAAGTTTCCGGCGGATGTCACGGATTTTGAAAGGAGTGAATTGTGCGGGCACAATTCAAAATCCGGACTCAATTACGCCAAGGCGAAATTGATCAACATATATTAGGATATTCTCAAGGCAATCAAAGATTTCATCTAGGACAAAAATCCCAATGAATTACTATGACACTTATGAAAAAACCAATTAGGAGGTTTCCCGTATTATGAAAAACAAAAGAAAACTAGCCTTCCTCGCCCTAGTTGCGGCCCCTTCACTAATCTATGCTGCACCTACTACGTCAGCATCGGCTGCTGATATTACAGGACAGGTAAAAACTGCTTACATATACGATAATACTTATTACTACAACTCTAAGGTTTCGAATGTTGTTCGACTTATTTCGAATATTAATGATACAACCGCTTCATTCCAAGCAAATTTAGAGACAGCTAGCAAAGCATACGATGAGTTGACTGCAACGGAACAACAGTACGTGACGAATTATTCAACGCTGTCCAATCATAAACAGACGAAAGTAGCGTATCGTAAGCTTGCTGATCAAATTGAAGAGAAATTGGCATCGGTGGAATCGACTTCCGTTAATTACTACCAAAATGTTATGGAAACGAAAGATTGGTACAATACGTTAAATGCAGCGCAAAAGACCTTTGTAAGTGCGGAATCACAAAGAATATTGACATCCTATATTTCACCAAACACATCTATCGATAAAGTGGTCAATAAAATCCAATTATTAAACTCTTCTCGCATTACCTTTCATCAAGATGTAGCTGATGCTAGAGCTGAGCTTAATGCACTACGCAGACATACAAACGTCTCATTACCTGCTGGTGTCGAAAAGATGTTGTTAGATGCT
The DNA here is from genome assembly GCF_044763105.1 of Lysinibacillus sp. NPDC096212. Lineage (NCBI taxonomy): Bacteria > Bacillati > Bacillota > Bacilli > Caryophanales > Bacillaceae > Lysinibacillus > Lysinibacillus sp. NPDC096212. The sequence goes on from NZ_JBIWFQ010000031.1 coordinate 28,611, forward strand.
GAACAGCTTGTTGTAAAGGATAAGGCGGTAGCTAAGGAAGTAGAAAATGCCATTGCCGATTTATCGCCTAAAACGTCCACTGCCCAAGATGTACAGGCAGTGAAAACAGCCTTCGAAGCTTTAACACCTGTGCAACAGCAGCTTGTGCCAAACGTTTGGACTTTAGTAGACTTTGTAAATGGAAAATATGATCTACCGACTAAAGGAAACGGGACTAAAACTCCAGTTTTATCGGATACGACAGCCGTACCTGGTAAGATCACTGCTATGACTAGAAACAAAAATACCTATACAGCAAAAATAAACGTTGCAGACTCAGAAAATAGTACAGAGCGCTTCGTTTTAACAACAAAATCCAATATGACTGTTATTATTCCACCACTAGGAACTCTTCTTAATGAGGATACTGGTGTTATGGAAATTCAAATTACACGAAATTTGAATCGTATCACATTCCAGGCAACATTAAATAAAAAACCAGTTGAATTCGAGGCGGATATGGAAATCATTATCAATAGCCTATCACCGAATGCCTCCATCGTTCGTACCTATGACTTTGGCGAACAAGAACCTGCTGATTACACAGTAGAAGGAAATCGTCATTTCATTCAAACAAAGACATCTGGTTCATTCCAAATTGTTAGATAGTAATCCACTAATGATCTTCAGTAAAAAAATCATAACCCTCTGCCAATTTTATTATTTGCGGAGGGTTATGATTTTTTCTGCTCTGCTTTTGCTTCTTCACAGTCAACCTCTTCTTTCAAAAATTCAATGGGCACCTGTAACGAAATCCCTCTTATATTAATACATCATAAAGAGGACCTTTTCATATCATTACACCAACAACTTTGCTCTACTTGGTATTTCAAACAGCCCCCTTTATCAACATTTCTTGGTCCAACAACTGATTAGGCAATGCGCTTTCATTCCCTTCATAAGAACGCTCTTTTATCGCGTTCTTTCAAAAAAAAATCAGAAAACTATTGACAATTGTCATAAAACGGGGATAATCATTAATAAAGTTTCCTTAGAGAAACAATATGAAGTTCGGGAAATATTATTATAGAGAGGAATAAAAAATGCGTATGGAAAAAACATTGAAACCACTTTCTGAATGCTCATTTGGAGATTGCTTTTTAATAAAAGAAATTAATATTAAGGGTCCTCTTAGAAGAAGATTATTAGATTTAGGCTTTGTGAAAGAAGCAGAAATCTCTGTTCTTCGTAAAAGTCCTTTAGGCGACCCTGTTGCTTATCGCGTAAGTAATACGACGATTGCATTACGTAATGATGAAAGCTCTATGATTTTAGGCGAAATTGTTAGGGGGAATACAAAATGAGCGTAAATAGAATAGCTTTAGCAGGAAATCCAAATACCGGTAAAAGTACATTATTTAATACATTAACAGGATTGAAGCAACATACTGGGAACTGGCCAGGGAAAACGGTTGTTCATGCAGAAGGATCTTTTGAACACAAAGGACAGCAATATGTACTCGTGGATTTACCCGGGACCTATTCTCTATTTTCCAATTCAGCAGATGAAGAAGTAGCAAGAGACCATATTGTTTTTGACCAACCGGATGCAACGATTGTTGTGCTTGATGCAACATCATTAGAGAGAAATTTAAATCTTGCGCTCCAAGTTTTAGAAATGACTGATAATGTCATCATTTGTATCAATTTAATTGATGAAGCGGAGAAAAAAGGTATCCGAATTGATGAAAAGAGATTAGCTCGTGAACTAGGAGTCCCAGTTGTAAAAATATCGGCAAGAAATAAAAAAGGCATTAATCGATTGCTGGATACATTAAATCAACTGATGAATGGGACAATTGTGACAACTCCGTATCGCATGAAATACTCGAAAGATATAGAGGAAGCCATTACAAAGATAGAATCGAAATTAGAAGGTTATTTTGATGAAAAATATCCATCGAGATGGGTTGCCCTTCGCTTACTTGATGGTGATGAGGAATTGATCTTAAAACTGCAAAATCATAAGAATAATAAACAGCACGAGGTGAGAACGAATGGAGTCCCAGTCAGTGTTAAATCATAATTCACTTAAGGGTATTTTAGCTGAAGTGAACGAGGTTTCGAATGAGGATATTCGAGATGAAATCGTTAGTGATATTTATACTAAAAGCAAATCTTTATGTAAAAAAGTAGTATCGCAGCAACCTGCAATGTACAGATCTGATAAATTAGATGAAATTTTCACATCCCGCATTTGGGGATTCCCTATTATGCTTATCTTACTTGGGACTGTCTTTTACATTACTATTGCTGGCGCAAACGTACCATCAGATATGTTAGCAAACTTATTCGGCTATCTAGAAGGTAAGCTAACCATTCTTTTTGAAGCAATGCACGCACCAGAATGGCTACACGGTATTTTAATTCTTGGGCTATTTAGAGGTACCGGTTGGGTTATTAGTGTTATGCTACCTCCAATGGCTATATTCTTCCCTATGTTCGCTCTATTAGAAAACTACGGTTATCTACCACGTGTAGCATTTAATATGGACCGTTTATTTAAACGAGCAGGTGGACACGGAAAACAATCATTAACAATGGCAATGGGCTTTGGCTGTAATGCTGCTGCTATTCTGTCAACGAGAATTATAGAATCCCCTCGTGAACGAATGTTAGCCATTTTAACGAACAATTTTGTTCCTTGTAATGGGAGATGGCCAACACTTATTTTATTAGCATCCTTATTTATGGTAACTGGTTTTTCAGGTGCAACAAGTACACTTGTAACATCGGCCATTTTAATAGGATTTGTTATGTTGGGCGTCGTTGTAACATTATCTGTTTCATGGGTCCTTTCTAAAACAGCTTTAAAGGGTGTACCAACCCATTACACATTAGAGCTTCCACCATTCCGAAAACCAAAGTTCTGGGATACAATTTTAAGAGCAAGTATTGATAAAGCATGGAATGTATTAAAAAGAGCGGTTATCGTTGCAGCGCCTGCCTCTATTTTGACTTGGGTATTCGCCAATATTTACGTTGGTGATACGAGTATTCTAATGCATTTTGTTAACTTTTTAGAGCCGTTTGGTCACGCTCTTGGTATGGATGGTTTTATTATGGCTGCATTTATTCTTGGGCTGCCAGCCAATGAAATTGTTATCCCTATCCTAATTATGGCGTATTTATCGCAAGGAGCTATGCTAGAAATCGAGGATTTATCGAAGCTAAAACAAGTGTTTATCGACCAAGGCTGGACTTGGCTAACAGCTTTAAATATGATGTTATTCTCACTGCTACACTTCCCTTGTGGAACGACTTTAGTCAATATTTATAAAGAAACAAAAAGTGCAAAGTGGACATTTATGTCGTTTTTAATTCCAACGGTTATTGCCATTGGCGTAACATGGCTAACAGCAACAATTGCTCGAGCGTTTGGTTGGGTGTGATGATGGATGGTCTTAAACCAGATATCCCTTATTTGGTATCACATACGTATTTACACCACATAAGGGCTTAATTTTTCATAAAACGATAGAGCAAGAAACTATAAATGGAAAGGCTATTCCCATAATAAACACCTTAAATTGATTTACTCAATTTAAGGTGTTTTTATAATCTAGGACGCTACATTCGACTAAGGTCTCTTAATATTTCTCTAGGATTAATTCCAAATCTCTCTTTAAAAATCTCCGCAAAATAGCTAGGATTAGAATATCCCACTGCATTCGCAATGTCTGTTACATTCATAGTTCCCTCTTGTAATAAAAGAAATGCCTTCTCTAACCTTTTTTCTCGTAAATATCCAAACACTGTTTTTCCGAACATCTCTTTAAATCCCTTTTTTAATTTGTAATCGTTTAAACCAACTAAACGTGATAGTTCAATAAGTGTAGGAGGATTAGACATACGCTCTGTAATAATTGATTGAGCTTGCTGTATTTTGGTTCTATCACTTTTTGAAAACATAACAGGGCTAAGAGAATTATCAACTAGTTGAGAACGAAATGTAATTGATAATAGCTGTAATGCTCGACATTCTAGCTCTAAATTGGTCATGTTCTTACCTGCTATAGCATCTAACATTTGCTGAACAATAATTAAGGAAGATGCGTTAATTCTCTCTTGAAAGAGTCTATATCGTTTCCCACCAAGAATTTTAGAGAAATTTGGGGATTCCTCACTAGTTTTACTAGTTTCACTCATAAAATGATTAAAAGTTGAAACCGGAATACCAATTCCAACCATTTGATAGGATTGGTTTTTATGAAACATAAAATTTGCCCCCACCTGCTCTATAAATTGAAGCGAGCATGTTCCTGAAGAAATTTCATATTCTGAGCCTGAGATGTAAACACCTCTATTACCTTGTAAGCAAAGACTAAGCTCAACCATAGGCTGTTTTGTAACTATTTGCATTTGGTGCTCTCGATAAAATGAGTAATCAGATATAACCACTTCTAAATCTCGACGGGGAATAAAACGATGTATAGCTCCTTCCTGCATATTTGGTTGGAATACAAACGGGCATTCATGTACCTTTGATATTTCCAACGCATGAAAAAATTCATTAAAATTATCATGGAAATTAGTATTCAACGTGTTCATCACCACCCTTCAGTTTATTGAGAATAATTATCAATTATAACCAAAGTATAGCAAATGAACTGCGATCTAGCTATTCTTCTTTAGTTGTAAGTGCCATTGATAGCAGTAAACACAAAAAGAAGATAGTAGCTCCAAAACCATAAGCAGTAACATATCCCCCAGCATATTCTATAAGCCATCCTGCAAGTCCAGGCCCAATCATTTGACCGATAGCATAAAAGATAGAAATAAAGCCGATCGCTGATGCCACATATTTTACCGATACCTCCTGGCTTGCCTTCATTTGAATGAGCACAAGGACACCTCCAAGCGACGAGCCCCATATAATAGCAGACACGATAAATCCAACTACATTAGGAAATAGCATTGGAAAAACATCTCCAACAATTGATAAAAGCAACGCTGCCATTAATGCTTTTTTTACGCCTATCTTATCCGCTAGCATTCCCCATAATGGCGCACCACCAATAGAAACGATCCCTGCAACAGCATAAATTGAGCCTGCCACTGCATTAGAAAGCCCGATGTCTCTCATATAGCTTGTTTGATATAAATTCGGAATAAGATAAACAAGTCCAACGGCAAAATAAATTCCAGCTATGAGGTATAGCTCTTTACTTCTCCAGACTTTAGTTTTTTCTTGTACAGAACTCTTTTCTGCCGAGTGTGGTGTCTTTATCACAAAAAATGCCACTAATACGACTATGATTGTGATTACTTCAAATACTAACCACACTCCTCGCCAGCCAAGCTCAGGAAAATGCTGAAGCATAAAGGGTACGATTAATCCAGACAATAACATCCCTACTCCCGCACCACTCATTAGTAACCCCATCACTGTCCCTCTCTTCTTTGGGAATGAGATAACTGCTATTGATAGTAGTGGTGTATAGACGAGAGCACTACCAGCACCAGCTAAAAATAAAGCTATAGCAGCCCACCAAAAGTTCGGGCTAAAAATAAGACCTCCTAAACCCGCAATAACTAAGCCTCCACCTACCAACAGCACGTTTTTCGCCCCAATACGCATCGTCAGCATTCCAGACAGACCTACCGTAAGTAAATAACCTAAAAAGAGCATCGTACCTAATAAACCTGACTGTGATGTAGTTAATAACAGCCCTTCCTGCATAAAAGGTAATACAATTCCGTAAGCCATACGGGCAAATCCCGTAGTTGTAACGATTAATAGCATTCCAGTCATAACAAATGCCCAAAAATTTTTCATTTTTATTCCCCTTTCATTAATGAATGCCTATGACTCTTAAATTAAAGAAACTATTTAATATGTTTATCTAAGATCTCCTTTTTGATAATTTTTCTCATTTAGAAATATAGTTATCTTAATTTTTTTAGTTCTACTTCTCTACCAATAGACGGATAATAATGCGGTATAACGGATTTTATTTTCTTCTAAACATAAAAAGAGACATCTCAATTGATTTTGAGACGTCTCTTTTGGGTACTGTATGTTTTATTAGTAATTCTATAAATTATTCGGCCAGCTCTTTATTGAAAAAATGGCAAGCTGAGCAGGCACTCCAAAATTAAAGAACATTAACTTTTGATGATGACTTACTATGAAGTCTTACTTCTCACATCTGGATTGATGATAGAATTCGTTTTATTTAATCAATATTAGTGATTCAATAAATTAGCTGTACATTATTTGCTTTCAGTCTCTCTATCCATTCAGCGGATGGTTTTTTATCTGTTACAAGAACATCGATATCACTAAAATCAAATAGCTTTAAAAATGCTGCTTTATCAAATTTAGTGTGATCTACTAGTAAGAGATTGACCTTAGAATTTTTAAGCATTATTTTTTTTAATTCCGCTTCTGGCTCATTAGATTCCATAATACCATGTTCTAGCGATATCCCCTTGCAGCTAAATACATGAATATCTGCAAAATATCTATTAACAGTAGCTTCTGCAGCAGGTCCAACTAAGGAAAGTGATTTTTTTCGTAATTCTCCCCCTGTTGAAATAATTTGAAAGTGCGAATCGCTAAATTCATTTAATATTTTTATGGAATTAGTGATTAACGTTAAATCTTGTTTATCATACAATGCTTTGACCAATTCAAAAGTTGTTGAACTAGGGTCAACCATTAATTTATCGCCATTTTTAATCAGATGATGTATTTTCGAAACTATTGATTTTTTCAATTCTATATTAAGAGATGTCCTTGTATTAAAAGGTAAATCCTCTGAGCTGTTCCGGTTTATTACAGCCCCTCCATAAGTTCTTGATACAATTCCCTTTTTATCTAATTTTTCAAGATCTCTTCGAATGGTTTCTTCTGTAACTGAAAATTTCTGGCTTAGTTCAGAGACATAAACTTTCTTTTCAATTTGGATTAAATCTATTATTTTTTGCAATCGTTCTTTTGGTAACATAATAAATCCCCATCTTCCTTTTATTTTCCCCTTCTAAAATCGAGACGATAATTCCCAAGCAAGAACAGAGGAAATATCCTCGTTTTGATATTAGTATCACCTCATAAGAAAACTGATAAAAAATCAATCAGATTTATAAGTGCTATCGCCCATTCTCTGGGAAGTAATAAAATTATTTCACAGTACATATGATGGTTTTCGCCTTGTATAACATTGTACTTAGAAAAAAAAATAATCACAAAAATTAGTAGCAGTAGTATCGATTATAAAAATGACAAGATCAAAGCGAAAACTCCTTATCGTGTTATTACCTAGTAACAATAACGATACGTGAGTTTTCGCTTTTTTCATAGTGTCTTCTCTTTAAACTATTCAATTTTCATTCTTCCGTAGATATTTTTGTTAGAGAAAGTGAATCTCCATACGAAGTCAAGCAGATTGGATGCTACTTGATTTAGAGGAAATATGCTAAGAACGGTGACTATTTACAACCTTCAAGATTGTGGTTCGTATACTTTTAAAGAAACAGACCTTTTTATGACCTGTCTTATTTCTGAAAGAGTTGAGACCTCTCCTAAAGCATATAGTTGAATCATAATATTTCCTAGAACACTAGATTCAACGGGACCAGCTACTACTTTCTTGCTTGTCACATTGGCAGTCATTTGGCATAATAATTCGTCTTGAATACCGCCTCCAACCATATGAATCTGCTTTATCTTTTTACCAGTAATACTCTCAAGGTTACGTAATTGATTTTTAAATTCATTTGTTAATCCGTTATAGATCGCAATTGCCCACTCACCTAGATTATCGGGTTTGCCTTGTTTTGTAGAAATGCAATAGGCATTAATAGACTCCAAAACATTATCTGGTGATAAGAATAAAGCATGATTTGGGTTAATATAAAAGTTTTTATTCGATAATTTTGCAGCATTAATAATATCAACAAAATCTATTTTTCTTGTAAACATTTCATTATAGTGCTTTTTTAATTGTTGCAATAAAAACATACCATTAATATTTTTAAGAAATCTGATAGTATTTAATACCCCACCCTCATTGCTGAAAGACTCTTTCAAAGATTGTTCATTAACTATAGGATTTTGAATTTCAAGTCCTAATAATGACCAAGATCCACAAATTAAATATGCACTATCTTCATGTTCTAAAGGTATTCCAGCAACAGCACTAGCAGTATCATGACTTCCTACTGAGATAACCGGAACTGAATTACTCATACCAATTTTTTTCATATGTTTTTTATCTAACATTCCGTAAATCTCGCCAGGAAAAATGATTTCCTGAAAAAGGTGTTTAGAAAATCCTAATCGCTTAATGATGTCAAAATCCCATTGCTTACTCTCTACATTCAATAGTTGACTAGTTGATGCAATTGTATATTCCGTCTTTTTGTTTCCTGTTAAAAAATGATTAAATAAATCAGGCATAAATAATAAGTGTTTTGCCTGTTGATTTAGATCTGGGTTATCTCGGAATCCAGCGAATAGTTGATAAACTGTATTAAAGGGTAAAAATTGTATGCCCGTTTTAGAATAGAATTCTTCAAATTGAATTGGCAATTGTGAAGAGATACCATCTGTCCTAGTATCCCGATAATGGAATGGCCAATGCATAGGTTTTCCTTCTTTATCTAAAAGACAATAATCAACTCCCCAAGTATCAATTCCGATACTATCAAATTCCACCTTATCCTTTGAAGCCACTTCTAACCCCATTAGTATGTGTTTATACAAAAGTTCAAGATTCCAATGTAAATGATTTTCTATTGTAACTGGTTCATTTTTAAAACGATAAACCTCTTCTAAAATGACCTTATCCCCATCATAAACCCCCGCTATTAGTCTTCCGCTTGATGCACCAAAATCAAAAGCTAGGCATTTTCTGTATTTAGTCATCGTAATCTCACCATCCCTATTTCATTTTACTCCACACTCTATCTCAAAAACAACATAAACAGACATAAATAAAGAAATTCATTTTTGTTTATGTTGACAAAGAAGAATTAAAGACATAGAATCTAAGCTAAGATTTGAAATTAGTAAGGAGAGATTTTTAATGAATATTTCAGAGCAAGTATTGAAAGAGCAAATATGCGATATAGGGAAAAGAATGTATACGAAAGACATGGGGGCTGCAAATGATGGAAACATTTCCGTTAAAATTTCAGAAAATTCCTTCTTATGCACCCCGACAGGAGTTTCTAAAGGGTTTATGACCCCCGATATGATATGCAAGATTAATAGTCAAGGAGAGGTAATTGAGGACAATCTATTAAACACAAAGCCATCCTCAGAAATTAAGATGCATTTACGTGTTTATAAGGAACGTCCCGATGTAACATCAGTTATCCATGCTCATCCCTTATATGCCACTGCCTTTGCTATTTGTGGCATGCCGCTTAAAAAACAAATAATGCCAGAATCGACTATTTTCTTAGGAGAGGTTCCTATAGCAGAATATGGGACGCCCTCCACTGAAGAATTACCTAATTCAATCGTTCCTTATCTTCAAAATCATGATGCCATTTTATTAGCTAACCATGGTGCACTAACTTGTGGGATTGATTTAATGAGCGCGTATTTCAAGATGGAGTCCATGGAATTTTATGCGAAGCTTCTTTATCTAACTTCAGTAATCGGAGAACCAAAGGAATTAACGAAAGAACAAGTAGCTACATTGGTTCAATTACGTGAGGAAAAATTCAAAGTTCCTGGTCGTTTTCCTGATTTAGGGGTACATGAATAACATCTTATTAAGTTATCAAATTTAATAAGATGTTATTTTTTAAAATACATTAGTGGGGAGATGTAAAAATCATGGCAACTATAAGAAAGTATCAAATGTACATTAATGGGCAATTTGTTAGTTCTAGCTCAGGTGAGCAAACACAAGTCATTAATCCAGCAACAGAAGAGATTATTTCAGAGGTTCCTAAAGGGACTGTGGAGGATGTACAACTAGCAATTCATTCTGCTGAAAAGGCTCAAAAAGATTGGGCAAAACTTCCTTCCGTTGAGAGAGGAAAGTACTTACAAGCAATTTCTAAAGAAATACGTGAAAATATTCCGATCTTAGCACGCACAATATCAGAGGAAATGGGAAAGACTCTTTCCCTTGCTGAAACAGAAGTTAACTTTACTGCTGACTATATTGATTATATGGCAGGTTGGGCAAGACGCTATGAAGGAGAAATCATACAAAGTGATCGACCAAATGAGCAAATTTTTATTCATAAAGAACCGATCGGTGTTATAGCTGGTATTTTACCATGGAATTTCCCATTTTTCTTAATTGCTCGTAAAGCAGCACCTGCTTTAATCACAGGTAATACCATTGTGCTAAAACCAAGTAATTTATCCCCTAACAATGCACTAGAGTTTGCAAAAATCATTGATAAAGTAGGCTTGCCTAAAGGAGTTATCAATATCGTAACGGGTAACGGAACGACCCTTGGACAAGAGTTGGCTGGCAGTTCAAAGGTAGGAATGATTAGTTTAACGGGAAGCTACAATGCTGGTGCCGCTGTTATGCGGGCAGCGGCAGAAAATATTACAAAGGTTTCCTTAGAGTTAGGAGGAAAAGCTCCAGCTATCGTAATGGATGATGCGGATATAGATTTAGCAGTCCGTTCAATTGTCGCCTCTCGTATCATTAATACAGGACAAGTATGCAACTGCACAGAACGTGTTTATGTTCATAAAGACATTGCAGACGATTTTATTACAAAGGTAACAAAGGCAATGTCCGAGGTAACCTATGGAGATCCATTAATTAAAAAAGAGATTGATATGGGACCCCTTTCTAGTAAAGAGGCACTTGAATCGGTAGAGAAGATGGTACAGGAAGCAGTTGCTAAAGGCGCAACTATTTTAACAGGTGGTAATCGCTCTTCCAAGGAAAAAGGTTATTTTTATGATCCAACAGTACTTGTAAATGTAAATAATGAAATGGAAATTATGCGTCAGGAAATTTTCGGTCCTGTACTTCCGATTGCTACTTTCAATGACTTAGATGAAGCACTTGAACTAGCAAATGATTGTGAGTACGGTCTAACATCCTCTATTTTCACCCAAAACTTAGATGTAACAATACGTGCAAGTAAGGAATTAGAGTTTGGAGAAACGTATGTTAATCGTGAAAATTTTGAAGCTATACAAGGTTTCCATGCTGGATGGAAAAAGTCAGGTATCGGTGGTGCCGATGGAAGACATGGTCTAGAAGAATATTTGCAAACCCATGTTGTCTATCTACAAAGTAACCTTTAAATATAGCTGTAGATGTTTAGTTTTCAGAAAATACAGATAACTATAAAGGAGGATAATTCGTGTTAAATGTAGCTAGTAAAATGAAAGCGGTTGTATGCCATGGTCCCGGCGAATATTTACTTGAAACTGTGGATGTACCATCTCCGGAAGCAGGTGAAGTCCTGATTAAAGTAGAAGCCTGTGGTATTTGTGCAGGCGATGTAAAGGCTTGGGATGGAGCACCAATGTTTTGGGGAGGAGAAGATGGTCAACCTAGTTATGTAAAAACTCCAGTCATCCCAGGCCATGAATTTGTAGGAACGGTTGTCAAGATTGGTCATGGCGTGACAGAATTTTCTATTGGAGACCGCCTTATTTCAGAACAAATTGTACCTTGTAATACTTGTCGATATTGTAAACGTGGTCAATACTGGATGTGCGAAAAGCATGATATATACGGTTTTCAGTTCAATGTGAATGGTGGAATGGCCGAATATATGAAATTTCCGGTAAATGCTATTAACCATAAAGTTCCTCATGATTTACCTATTGAAAAAGCTATTCTAATTGAACCTTATGCTTGTTCTATGCATGCAGTAAATCGAGGTAATATTCAAATAGGAGATTTTGTTGTCATCTCAGGTGCTGGAACGCTTGGACTAGGAATGGTAGCAGCTGCGAAACTACGAAGTCCTGGTACATTAGTAGTTTTAGATATACGAGATGATCGATTGGAACTTGCCAAACAATTTGGGGCAGATATTGTTCTCAACCCTTCAAAGGTCAATGTAGTGGAGGAAATTAAAAATATGACAGAGGGTTATGGATGTGATGTTTATATAGAAGCAACTGGTGCACCCACTAGTGTTATTCAGGGCTTACATGCCATCCGGAAGCTTGGGCGCTTTGTGGAGTTCAGTGTATTTTCAAGTCCGGTAACCGTCGATTGGAGTATTATAGGCGATCGTAAAGAGCTTGATATTTTAGGTGCACACTTAGGACCTTACTGTTATCCAAATGTTATTAATGGAATTGCATCTGGTGCACTCCCTACCGAGGGGGTAGTTACTCATAAACTTCCTCTAGAAGAGTTTAAGAAAGGCTTTGAAATGGTAAAAAGCGGAGACGGCTCTTTAAAGGTTATTTTAATACCGTAGATAAAAAAGGTTTCTTATTCAAATAAAATGTTTGACCAAAAAGAATTAGGAACCCTCTTAAAAAGCACTTCGAAGTTTGCAATTTAGCACATGCTCTTTGTTGCAGAATGTCGGCCATTATATAGATGGCTAAATAATATTTAGTAAACTAGAATGCCATGTCTTCTGGTCACGAGGGTAATTAATCTGTCTGAACAAATAGCTGACTCCCCTACACTTTGTAGGTTTTTAGCACATTCAAAACTGTAAGGCAATAATGTCAAAGCGTAATGATAAAAAGGATTAAGGAGGAAACATTATGAATCACAGCTTAACTGCATCTCCTTCAAAGCAAATTTTTGGTTTACCAATTGCATTAATTTGGGGATATATTGCTATTGCGTTCTTTATGACAGGCGATGGAATTGAACAAGCGTTTTTATCAAAATATATAGTTGATTTAGGGTTTTCTACTCAACAAGCCTCATTAGTCTTTACAGTATATGGACTCACTGTTGCCATAGCTTCTTGGCTTTCAGGAGTATTGGCAGAAATAACTGGGCCACGTCGTACTATGATCATCGGTTTTGTACTTTGGATTATTTTCCATATTGGCTTTTTAACATTAGGCCTTGAACCAAAAAACTATTCTATGATGCTAATCATGTATGGAATACGAGGAATTGCCTATCCGATGTTTATTTACGGCTTTGTAGTTTGGATTGCATATGCCGCTCCAAAACAAAGATTAGCTTCTGCAATGGGTTGGTTTTGGTGTATGTATTCTGTGGGGGTAGGAGTTTTTGGTACATACTTGCCAAGCTTTTCAATTCCTGCAATCGGGTTTATGGGTACATTATGGTCGGCAATTCTCTTTATTGCCATTGGTGGCTTGATGGCGATGTTTTTAATAAAAGATGACTTTAATAGTTATAAGCAAAATACGACAAATGAAGGACCACTTCGAGAATTACTAAGAGGGATTACAATCGCGAAAAACCCACAAATCGTAATAGCTTCAGCTGTACGTATTATTAACCAAATCTCCCTCTTTGGTTTTGTCGTTATACTACCAATTGTTTTTACAGAGCAAATCGGATTTACGATGTCCGAATGGCTACGCATTTGGGGAGCTGTCTATGCAACAACGATTTTCACAAACTTAATGTGGGGTATTCTTGGAGATAAACTTGGATGGGTTAGACAAGTAAGATGGTTTGGCTGTATAGGTATGGCTATCGCTACATTAATTTTTTACTATTTACCAATATCCTATGGACCAAATATTTGGGTTGGCTTATTTGTAGCTATATTCTTTGGATTTGCCATTGCTGCGTTCGTACCAATGTCGGCTATTTTCCCAACACTGGAACCATCTCATAAAGGTGCAGCAGTGTCCATGCACAATTTATCAGCAGGTTTAAGTAACTTTGTTGGACCAGCAATTGTAACAGCAATTGTGCCGATCGCTGGTGTTGAAGGGGCTATATGGACACTTACTATATTATATATAGTTGGCTTTATACTGACATTCTTCATGAAGGTTGATCAAAACATCGGCAAATCATCTACAGATGACAGTCAAACAATCGAAATTGCACATTAAATTTAGATGTATCCCTATTTATGAAAGCGGTAACATCAAATAAGGAGTGTAAATAATGAGTATTTTAAATAGATTTAGTCTTAAAGATAAGGTTTCTATTGTGACTGGAGGTGCTATGGGATTAGGAAAAGCAATGGCTCTTGCTTTAGCACAAGCCGGCTCGCATATCGTCATAGCAGATGTAAATCTGGAGGCAGCTCAGAAAACAGCTGATCAATTCATGCGTAATGAAGGAATAGACGCTCTTGCGATCAAAATGGATGTAACCAATGAAAAGCAAGTCAATGATATGGTAACCAAGGTAATGGACCATTTCGGTAAAATTGATGTTCTATTCAATAACGCTGGCATCACAATTCATGAAAAAGCCGAAGAGATGTCATTTGAAAATTGGAATAAAGTAATCAATATCAATTTAAATGGAGTTTTTCTAGTATCAAAAGCTGTTGGCAAAGTAATGATTGACCAAAAACGAGGATCTATCGTGAATATCTCCTCTATGTCTGGCATCATTGCTAATACTCCACAATGCCAATCTTCTTATAACGCATCAAAAGCCGGTGTGATTATGCTTACGAAAAGTTTAGCAATGGAATGGGCAAAGCATCATATAAAAGTGAATACAATTGCTCCAGGATACATGAAAACAGAGCTGACAAAGCCCTATTTTGAACAAGGTGGAGACATGATTGATACTTGGATGAACCTAACCCCTATGAGCAGACCTGGGACACCAGATGAATTAGGTGGAATAGCGTTATACCTAGCTTCAGAGGCTTCTTCTTTTGTTACAGGAGGCGTGTTTACTGTGGATGGTGGGTATACTGCTTTGTAGTTGTTAATATTTGATGAAAAAAAGCTAGGGAATTCAACATAAGAATTCTCTAGCTTTTCCTCTTTTTTATGGTTTAGGTGAATACTGAATTTCCACATATTGTTGTGGGGTATGGCCTGTACCATTTGTCTCTTTTTGATAAGCCCAAACAATATTTCCATATTGATCTTTTGTGAATAAGAATACTCTTTGACCCGTTTTAAACACATTCTTAATCCCTGGATCAGTTGATGGATTAGCTACAAGAGGTAAAATTGCACTACCATCTGCTGCTTTTTTTACTGATCCTTTACCAAATGATAATATTCCATTATCGGCTGGTTTATTGTTTTTAACACTATCTAATATTAATTGTGGATCTAATGTTGTTTTATTCGCAGCAGTAACCGCATAGAAATATTCTTGGTTTAATTCAAGCAGTGTCAGAATATTTATAGAAACATCCATTGTTGTTGAATTATATTCTGATGGTACGCCGCCAATATTTCCTGTTAAGTTAGCATAACTCATCGTGTTATATGCATCTTTACCTTGATATACATACTTACCGAAGTCAGCTAAATCAAACTTATTACCTTTATCATTGAAAATGAAATCACGTGCTTCATCTTTCATCTTAACGGTAAATGTTTTATCCGCCGTACCTGAGGCAGTTGGTTTAATAATTAACTGGCTTTCATTAGTTGTTTTTTCACCTTGTGTATACTTAACAAACTGATATTGTGAAGTTATATCTTGACCGGACTCGTCAGTAATTGTTAATAAGCTTAGATCTTTTATTGAAGAATCGCCTTTTTCATCACGCATGATAGCTTCACTGAATGAAATCGTAAATGTACTATCTGGATTACGATAGACAATATTTTTTTTCTTTTCTTTATCGACTGTCATTTCAAAACGTGGCGGTGTGCCATCGGAATAGAAATCTTGTCTCATCCAACCAGTATTCGTTTCATCATGATTGTCTCCGGTTGTATTGGCTTTATAAACAGTAAAGTTACCATACGTATCCTCTGCGCCTAAATAAACAACATATTCAGTATGTGGTGTTAAAGTAACTCCTGTCATATCTAAAGTTCCTGACTCGCCTTTTCCACTTTTTGTGACTGAAGGACTTGCTTTAAGTTTGTCTTCTAATGTTTTTCTTTCTGCTGCCGTGTCAATAGTTAAATTTGCATCTGGATTATCTGTTCCGTCAGCTTTTTTCTTAGGTACGAACCAATAATGAAGCTTTGTTGTCTCATCTGTACTGAAACTTACAGTAGCTTTCGTATCATCAGGACCTTCTTTTGCAGTCCCAGACTTCACTTCTAAACGAGAAATTAACGGTGCTTTCGTGTCACCAATAATTTCTTTCGACGTTATTTTCGAAATCTCTCCGCCACGATCCTTTAATACCATATAAACAGAATAGCTTGAGAATGGATTAAGCTTGTCTTTGGAAATAGTAATTGGGAATTTCTTTGTAGGTTCCTCTAAATCTGCCGGACCAGAGCCAATTTCAATATAAATATCTTTTCCACCTATTTGGAAGTAGCCTGATTTTAGCGCTGGATTAGATGCAAATTCATTAACAAAATCACGTTCTGTAATGCCTTTATCGTCTAGATATTGCTTAAACGTTTTTGTTTCTCCCGCGTCTACGACAGTATCAGGTAAAACCATATAATAATACGTACCAGCCTTATTTGGCTTGAATTCAACTTCAACTCGTTTAAAATTATCAGATTCGTCTGGTTTATTAATTACATTTTCAATCTTAATAACAGGCATATCAAGTTTTTCATGTAAGTATTCTGCATAGTTTCGAACATTTTTACCAGGTTCAACAGTATTGGCATTTTCAAATTCATTGTCTGCTAAGTCCTTAACACCTGGTAATACGGTTACACGTAATGTATCACCATAGACAAAACCTGTTTCAGATGGGATTGTTAATAATACTTTCTTATCGCCTTCTTTATACTCTACAGCAGAAGGTTTAATTTTATTCTGTCCTGTCGTATTGACGATAACTGTTCCTGATAAATCATAGTTATTTACATTTCGTGCGCTTTCAGGATCTAATGCTTCATTTAAATAAATGTAGAATTGATTTTCCTTTCCAGCAGGTTCAAGCTTTGTCTTTTCAACGTATGGATTGATATTATCAAGTAAGTCCGTTTTAAATTCCTTCACTGCAGCAGGATCTTTTGAATAGTTGCCTGAATCATCCCTCATCACTACATAAAGTTGATACTCTGTTTCAGCCTCTAAGCCTGTAAGTATTTCAGTAATTCCAAGTTTCCCTGCAACTGCCTTGCCCTTACCTGTTGGTTTAGCAACAATATCTGCTGTTGTTGGATCAGCTGCAGTTGTCTTTTTACGTACATAGTAGTAATAGTCCCCTGGTTCACTCGCTGTAAATGTAAACTCTGCACGTTTACCACCATGTAAAGGTGTAACTGTTAAAGATTTAACAACTGGCGGTGTTCCATCTTTCATTTGGAATGATTGTGATTTAATATCCGAAACGTTTTTCGCCCCGTCAACAACCATCACATAAACGACATATTCTTTTTTCTCACCTAAATTAGTGATTTTAATAGTGTTTTTACCATTCACCGCTGCGCCTGTTCCATTTGCCACATTGTCAGTAGAAATACGATTTACCATTTCTTTTTTCGTTGGTGCTTCAGCGTCTTTTTCACGAACAATATAGTAGTAAGTTCCAACTTTATCTGAAGTGAAGTCTACCTGAACATCACTACCATTTAGAACTGTTACATTCGTAATGTCGATTAAAGGTTTTGTTTTATCAGCCGGTTTTTGATTATCGATATCGTCTTTATCGACTGGTTTACCGTCTTCATCTACAATATTGCCAATATTATCTTTATCCTCTAAGAAGTCGTCGAAGATATTATTCGGTCCCTCGCCCTTCGGTATAATCACTTTGTCAATATACGTGTAATCTCCAATATCAACCCAACCGTATACATTATCAACATACAGAACACCTACACGACCATCTAGATATAGCTCTAAATCTGTATAGCTATTGTAGTTAATCCAGTCGATGTTGCCGTCTCCGTAAATTGTCAGCTTCGTTTCTGTATCAAGGTTTAGTGTACCGATATTTCCTTGAATCTCAAATTCACGAACAGTCCCGATGATGTCTACACGTGGTAGCTTCATATTTGTTTCGATTTTTGTACCACTTTGAGAGACAACTAGGCGTGATACAGTGCTGTTATAAAATTCAATATGTTTTTCAACATTTTTCATCGTCACTTTATCTTTAGACCAGTTCACAAATGGTTTGTTTTTATCAGGATTCTTGTCGGAATTCTGATCTGTCCAATTTTGAAGATCTGTTGTCGGACCGTTATTGGACGAGGACGAGCCTTCATCAGTTGGATTATCTGGATTAGACCAATTGATAAATGCCGTATTTGTGCTTGCTATAGGGCCAAGCGATAATGGCTTATAGTAGGAAACGCCTAATTGTAAAGGTGGACGTACTGTTTCATTAACAAGCATTGTACCAGTCAATGTAACATTTGAAAATTCAATATAGTTCCCATTGACAACGATTGTCGCACCAAAGGACCCATGATTACCATCAAACTCTAGAAATCTTGAGCTTGTCCCGCTAGCGTTCAATGTTAGCTTCGAAACAGAGCGAATGGTTTTGCCTGAAAGATCCCCTTCAATAAGTGCACCTTTTAATACCGCGGCATTATCTTCGTTAAAAATATCCGAGAGACTTTTCGGTACTGAGTAAGGCTCACCATTTATGTAGACATAATCGTCTTCAACACCTGTAATTTTAAAAGATGTGGCATTGCCCTTTTTCTCTTGTGAACGCACAATAAAGGATGCAATTTGTCCACGTGTTACCGCATTATATGGTGAGAAAGTGACAGGTGTTGTCCCTTCTGTAATCTTTAAATCTACTAAAGTTTGAATATAAATAGCGTTGCTTGTTTGGCTAGTTACATCTTTGAAACTATGGTTGTAATTAGATGCTACTTCAAACTTAAAGCCAAGCACTAAAATTTTCGCTAATTGCCCACGCGTAATTACTTCATTAGGCATAAATGTACCATTTGAATATCCACCCATGATTCCTGCATTTTGTAATGCGGCTATATACTTGTAGTATTCACTGCTTTTTGGGACATCTTTAAAGTATGGATCTTGTACATTTTTTAAATCTAAGTTTAAAACAGTTGCCAGCATTTTTGCTGCTTGACCACGTGTTACATTTTGATCTGGCCGAAAGGTTTTATCTGCATACCCACTAATCGCACCTTGTGAGTATAATTTTAAAATATTGTCGTAATGGCTTGAATATTGGTCAATATCCGTGAATGGTGAATTAGCCGCAGCAGCTGCTTTTTGTGGTGGTGGCACTACAACAGCAATCCCACTAGTAGCAAACACAGTTGCTATAAGTGCTTTATTCACTTTTTGGACTTTTGTTTTATCCATTCCACTCTTCCTTTCATCTATGTATTTGATACGTTCAAAATATCATTTTCATCATACCCTTTATATCGACAGGTATATAGTGAACCTTCATAGATAATTCTAAAATTCTGGAAGAAAATCGTTAACAAAAATCGGTAATAAAAAGTTTGTTATCAAAGTTAGGAGTGAAGACTAGGCGACTCATTGGGGATATTAGACCCTGGAGCGCAGCGGATGTTTTCTGTGCGAAAGCGAAGCGACAGCAACAACGAAGCGACTCGGTCGGAACGTTATTGTGATGAATTCATTTTTATATGTATACTTTGAAGATTTATCGGAACAAAATATCATTTTATCGGAACAATTTTGGCTTTTATCGGAATAATTTCTCGTTTTATCGGAACAATTTCAGTTTTTATCCCCATATAAAAAAGCCAAGGAGCATCGGTGCTTACTTGGCCTTAACGATATATAGGCGTACATCTAGTCGTACTTGCGATGTCATAAGGGAAAGGGGGATAACCTTACATCTTGTCAAGTCGATCGAGAGATGTGTCCCGAGTTTACGTATCATTTGAACAGGAAATACAAGTCATATGGGGAATGACTTAAAAGTAGCTTGCCCAAATGATCGTTCCATTAATCATGTACCCCAAAAATTAGAAATGTATGCTTATTTTAAAACATTTTTTAATTTATTTTCTTGCTCTGCTACCATGACTCTATTCCGTCCAGCTTGTTTTGCAAGATACAGCGCATCGTCCGCTGCTTCAATTAACTTTTCTGTCGTGTCAGCCATTTGTGGATACACTGCAACTCCTGCTGATAATGTAACTGGGCGACCACAAGGACTTGTAGTATGTGCCAACATATCGCGGAGTTGTTCAGCCACCTGTGCCGCTTCCTCAGCAGTAGTGGTTGGCAATAACATCACAAATTCCTCACCACCGTATCGACAGCAAACATCTCCCTCACGAGCGACTGCTTTCATATTTTGAGCTAAAAATTGTAATACCTTATCACCTACTGCATGCCCATACGTATCATTGACACTTTTAAAATGGTCTAAATCAAGTAAAATTAGGGCATGTGGCAAATCGTTCTCAAGCCACTCAGCTAGCATCGCATCCATTGTGCGACGATTAGTTACACCCGTTAACGGATCTGTTGTAGATTGATCTTTAAAATAGGACACCTGGCCCTGTAAAAATGTTAAACTCCGAATGAGTGCACTTTTTAGATAGTGCGCTTCAAAATACCAACTACGTACAGATTTCAAGCCTTCTACATTTTTCGATTCCATGCTCTCCTCTGTTAAAGTAGCTAATTGCTGTAAGGGATTAGCTATACGTGCTGCCATCCAAAGGACAATAAAAACCGAAATTAGCATAAGCGGAATGGATTTTATAGCTACATCCTGCACTCTATCAAATGAAGGAGCCAATGCTACCTTTAACGGTCTTTGAGCAACTACTCCCCAGCTTGCTAAAGGTACAGCGCTATAACCCGCAAGCATTTCAACTCCTTTAGTATTCTTTACTTGCTGAGCCCCGCTTTTTCCAGAAACCACTGCTTGAACAACTTCATTATCAATAACGCTATCATTGATCCGACTTGGGTCCTGATGATAGATAACGCGCCCATCTGAATCAACTACGTACACATATGAACCATCATGATAATAATGCTCTCCGAGTAATTCATTAAAAACATTTCGTTCCTTTAAATAAATTGTCCCAGCTACCATTCCTAAATATTCATTTGTCCCTGAAAATATAGGATACGATATAAAAATAAGGAGACGCCCTGTAATTCCCTTATAAGGCTTCGAGACAAGAGGTTCCCTTTTAGATAAAGCCTCTTTCGCTCCAACTGAAGTTAATACTTTACCTTGAACCTCCTCAGATGGTGGTGAAATAGATAATACATGACCTTCTGCATTTGTAATAAGTACAGAGTTAAACATGTTATTTTGCTTTTTCAAACGCTCAGTTTCCTGAATCAATGCATTTTTATCATACATTTTCGTCTTTATCGTACTGGCACTATATCCTAAAGTCTGAAAAGCTTCTTCAAGATAGGAACTTGCGGTTGTTGCTAATTTTTGTGCATATACTCGATTCGTTTCAAGCGTATTTTCTTTAATCGAGTCAACATTCATACGGTAACCATTCCAAATACTACCGATTCCTGTTAAGAAAAAAGCAGCCATGGCAACACCCATGATTAAATACTTTAACTTTATTTGATTTGGCTTCATTTTCTATCTTTTACCCCTAGTTTATAATTTCCTCTATTATTCTATTAAAACACAAAAAAATTCCTTATTAAGAAAATTTCTTTTAATGAGAGAAAAGTATTTGTAAAAATAGTACTTTCATGGCCCTCTTATAACAAAAGCAATATAGTAGACTCAGCATAAAAATTCGAGAGAAAAATTTACCTTGTATATAAGTTGATTGGAGTGTCGGCTGGGCGACTCCTTGGGGATCAGCAAATTGAGGAACGAAGGCTAAAACCATCACGTTCTGTGATAACGCCTTCGTGGCCAACATCGGTGCTGTTGCTGTCGCTTCGTTAGCACTACGCTTTCGCACAGAATGAAACCCTTTTGCTGCCGCTACGTTAGCACTACGCTTTCGCACAAAAAACATCTGTTGGCCCAACCGGCTCATCGGACGCCCCCAGGAAGCTTTGCTCTGTGTGAAAGCGTAGCGACAGCAACAACAAAGCGCCCAACCGGAACGGAAATCAACCCACGTTTAGATGGCAAGCCATATAGTAGGGAAAGTTCCAGGATTTTAGCATCGTTAACGAGACAAAAATATAGTATTTTATATCTATAGAACTTTTATTATTTTGATAGATTTTCATTATAAATTTATTATTAGAAGAGGGTTTAAATATGTTGTTACGTAAAGTAGCTCCAATAATGGTTGGTTTTAGTATGGCTCTATGGACGAATACTGCTCTCCATTCAAATAAGTCAGCTCGTACAAAAATAACAAATACACAAAAAACTTTGTCACTATCCAGTTTTCAAAGTGAATATAAAATGAAGTGGCACCGAGTAGAGATGGACTACTCCCAATTTTCCCTCGTAGGAAGGCATAATTCCAACGAGGTCGGAGGATATGAAACACGCACTGGGCATAGCGTATTTGGTATTCCTATCGGTGCTAATCGAATAGATGTGAATAGAAAATACGGTCTTCCACTTAGAGCTATTCACTATCAAAATACAGGTTATTTGCTCGATTACAATGATTGTGACGGTAATACTACACACGGAACCTATTTGATAGCTGATCACTATGTTACTTTTTTCTATGATTTACACAAAAACAATATTGTTCGTTCTATTATTTGGATTAATGCCAATACTGAAGTAAGTAAATGTGGTTATTATGGTAAGCCTTCCAATGAACTACGAACAGGACTTGAAGATTTAATGGTTGATCTTATTAACCATGAGCGGATTACAGAAGGATTGCAACCACTCATTTATGATAAAAGATGTAACCCTATTGCTCGGCAGCATAGTAGCAATATGATTACACACCAATTTTTTAGTCATGAAGATCATAAGGGTAATCATTCAAATGACCGCCTCACTGCTGGTAGAGTTAATCACTATTGGTATGGCGAAAATATAGCACAAGGTCAACCCAATAGTATATTTGCCCACGAAGCATTGATGAATTCAAAAGGACATCGTATAAATATTTTAAGAAAAGAATTTACACATATTTTTGTCGGTGTCTGCTTTAAGGATAACGGTGCACCCTATTATACAGTTAACTTTTATTCGAAGTAATTTGAATGATTGAAGTTGATTGACGATGACCAATATACACAAAAATCTCTATGCAGAAATCTATTGCATAGAGATTTTTTTAACTTTATCGCAGTCTGAAATTTGATAAAGAATTTCCATTCTCTCCAATTCCAAAAAATGAGAGTGAAATTTATTAAAACGTATATTTTATAAATTGATTGGTTTGGACCAATCGGAACGAAAACGCCCCCTTATTATGGAGATGTACATACATTCTGAATTTTTTTACTTTTATTGTTATTCTGACATATGATTTTTCAACTAAATATTTTATAATAAAATTTAACATAGTCAAGCCATCAATTCTTCTGTTATAATACTGATAATTTATAACCACCCTGTATTAATACAGAGGTGATACATGCTTTTCACAAAATGGGGATTATGAGAAAAGCGCTACAATGCATTCTTGAATACAATGTAGCCTACACAAAAAGGGGTTGGGAGATTTGGGTATTTTAAAGGGGTTAAAAATTCTCGATTTTTCTGCATTACTACCGGGACCAATGGCGACAATGATATTTGCTGATCTTGGTGCCGAAGTTATTCACGTTGAATCATCAAAGCGCGTAGATTTAACACGTATTATGCCTCCTTACGACGATGATCATGAGGCGTATATTCATCAACATTTGAATCGTTCTAAAAAGTCATTAACATTAAATTTAAAATCGCCTGAAGCTATAGAAATTGTTAAGTCACTCGTGAAAGAGTACGACATAATTATCGAAGGATTTCGGCCTGGTGTCATGCAACGACTTGGCATCGGCTATGAAGCTCTAAAAGAAGTAAATCCTAAGGTTATTTATTGTGCTATTACAGGCTATGGACAAACTGGACCATATAGCAATCGGCCGGGACATGACAATAACTATTTATCATTAGCAGGCATACTTGATTATTCACGTCATAAAGATAAAAAACCTGTCTCAATGGGTATTCAGCTTGCTGATATGGCTGGGGGCACGATGCATTCAGCAATCGGAGTACTCGCTGCTGCTTTACATCGTGAAAAAACAGGTGAAGGACAATATATTGATATAAGCATGACCGATGCTGTATTTTCACTCAATGCTATGTATGGATCTGCCTATATTGGCGGTGGTCGTGTACCTCAGCCTGAGCAAGAAATTTTAAATGGTGGTAGCTACTATGACTTTTACAAAACAAAGGACGGCCGATTTTTCTCGGTAGGAAGTCTTGAGCCTCAATTCCGCAGATTACTCTGTGAAGCGCTTGATATTCCTGAGCTCATTGATAATACTTTTAATGATTCATACTACACACAAATTCGTTTTAAAGAAGCTGTCCATGATGCATTTTTATCGAAGACTTACGAAGAATGGCTTGAAGTATTTAACGAGGATTTCGAGGGATGTGTCGAACCAGTATTAACTTTCCCAGAAGCATGCGAGCATCCTCAGCTTAGGGCTCGTGATATGATTGTTGATATTCCCAAAAGCGACGGTACTACGCAAAAACAAATTGCATCTGCTTTTAAGTTTGATGGTGTTAAGCCTCAGTACAAGCATGTCGGTGCCAAGCTTGGAGAACATAATGAAGAAGTGTTGTCTTCACTTGGCTATAGTGTCGAGCAAATTGCTGACTTAAAGGACAAAGGGGTTTTAGAATAATATCGTAGGCCAACTACACGAAATAAAAAAGGTGTCTAATGTTATAAAAAAAACACTTAGACACTTTTTTTATTTCTAATCAATTATGCCTCGGCAAGATGTTGGTCACTCAGTCGTGTGCTGTTGTTGTTGTTGCTGTCGCTTCGCTTTCGCACAGATAAAACCGTGTTGCTGTCGCTTCGCTTTCGCACAGATAAAACCATGTTGCTGTCGCTTCGCTTTCGCACAGATAAAACCATGTTGCTACTGCTTTCGCACAGATAAATTGCCACAGGACGTGGCGTTCTTAGACTGAGTTCCTCTATTTTAGCGGATGTTTTTTGTGCCGAAAGCGTAGCGACAGGTACGGATGTTTGTACACCCGCTGGAGTAAGTTAAACATATGCACTTATAAAGACTCGTAGCTTTTCAAAATGGTCATCAATAAGTAAATATTTTTTATAAATTTCCATTAATTTTTCAAACAGCTCATACTGTTCCGTCACAAATAAAACTTTTAAAATATTGAGCATATGCAAGGATGCGCTCTGTGCTACCAAATAGCAAGGCGTTTCTAGCTGACGATAATGTCGGCGCCATTCTTCCACAGACAAGCCAATATGCTGTAATGAGTTATTCACATGGAGAGCAATATCCTGCTGAACTGATGCCTCAATCGCAATAAATTGCTCATTACTATAGTTCCCCTGTACTAAAGAGGCATGTATTTTTTTATTGGATGCTAGTACATGTTCCTTTAAAAGCAGGAGCCCTTCTTGATAACGCCCCATTTTTACATAATGATCAAGCAATACTGCATACAAGTTTTCTAAAAAATTAAGTTCATAATTTTTAATAATGGCCGGAGGTGTTGGCTTACGATTCGGCAATAAGTCCTTATACTCCAACAAAATCTCTATCGCGTAATTATTAAGTCGTTCATCTTCTAATAAATACTCTCCGTAGTGAATAACAGTTTCAGGATTCTGCTCCTGATGTGCTATATGAAACAGAAGATAGGCAATGAGAACTTTTTCTTTCTCTGTCAGTGCATACATTGAATAACGCCAATCCGCTTCAAAGGAAGTAATTAGCGCTTTAACACAACGATAATCCCCTTGCGATAAACGATAGTACGTTACAATTTGATAAAGATGTAACTGTTTTTTAGCCAAGCAAGTAGAATTACGGTTATCCACATAAGTTATACACTTATCAAGAGTTTCTCTATAATTATTCACAAAGTTATCCACATGTACACAAGTTTTTCTTGTAGATTGCTCAATATGCCCCATCATTTCATGGATAAATGTGAATTGTTCTAATGGTTTGTGGATAAATAGTGAATAAACTTTTTTTATGAAAAGCCAATGCCAAAATTGGGCTTCTTCTTTATAAATCATATGCACAAAATATTCATTTTCAAATTTATATAAAAATATAGTTTGTAGTTCGTTAACTGGCATTGTAATTTGCATTCGTTTCCCGAAAATTAGCCAGATTAATCGCTCTAAGTCCATTGTATGCTGTGCAAAAAGCTGCTCAAAAAAGGTCTCCTTGCCTTTTTGCGTATAAAAAAAGGCATTGAGACGTTCATTAACAAATTTAGTATCCAAACCATGGTTATTAAAAAAAGTTTGCATATCTGTCGTTACACGACCCCAATATTTTCGTGCAGTTGAAAACGCAATATTCATCGCTGTTTCCTCATTCACTAAAAATAAACTCGGTGAAAGTGCAGTACCTAGAATTTTCGGGTCTACTGGTGAATCAATCTCTGCTTCTAACCATTTTGAAAGTAACTTTTCAGCACCCTTTTCACCACTTTGTTTATATGTCATGAATAACCGCTCATCACAATCCAACAGCATGCTACTGGAGCCCCCCATCAAATTCAACCAACAAAGATCTTCCCCTATCATGTAAAATACTTGCCTAAAAGTTTAATCACTCTTTCTTCAATATAACAAATCTTATCCAACATATGCTAAAGAAATCGTGATATGGATAAAAGAAATGACAACAAAAATATTCGCGTAAAATCGAAAACTTTAACTACAACGCATAAAAAAAGCCATCTAAAGGTCAAATACCTCAAGATGGGAAAGATTAAATTTGCTGTTTAAAAGGAGAGCAGCAAATGAGCCCTTTGGACAATCACTCATAAGTTGGTAGCCCATACGTATTGTCACAAATAGCTCATTGCCTACGCCAACCCAAAGCTAGCGCCATAGTACGCACAACTAAAAAAGCTATACATCATTCACCAATACAATCGAGAAAAAGCATTCTCACAACAGTAGACGAGCGACCAACAAAATAGTTACAAAAAAAATCCGTCAAAATTGACGGATTTTTTTCTGCATCGAAAGCGTAGCGGCAGATGCAAAAATAGTTTTTTCACCTATAACACAAAAAAGCAAACTATGAAATTTTCTAGTTTGCTTTCTTTTCGGACTTTTGGGCTTACATTTAATCATATTGTTTTTTCACTGGCTTATAAATTCGTGCTTTTTTCAGTGCTGTTTTAGGTACTTGGAAGGTTGCTGTTACAACTCCTGGATGACGGCCGATTTCAATCGAGCCTGTAATCGTCGCTCGATTCATAACCTCCGGCTCGCTCATCTCAAAAAGCCTTGCAGCACGACTTATAGCATTAGTTGTTGCTTCATTTAATGATGTTCCGGAGCCAACAATTGATACAGGGAATACTTCCTCCACTTGTTTCACGCCGAATTCCTCAGCAAGCTCACGTGCACGACGTTTTTCTTCCTTTGTAAAAGGTTTAGCCGTATAAGGTAAATCCTCTGTATTTGGCAATAAAACAGGGCCATCCAAAGCTACTTTTTTTAACACACTTACCTGAAGTTGAACAATACCAGCAACATCCGTTGTATGTCCTGCAATTTCTCCGTCCCCTTGCATTGCGTGCATATCACCAATATACACACCACCGCCCGGAACCTTTACTGGACAAATAATTGTTGCCCCCTCACGAACACGGCTTATATCCATATGGCCATCTGTACGATGTGTATCTAATTCAGTCTGCGTAAATGCATATTCATGTGGCGCACCGATTAAAAACGAACCAAAATCACCAGCATTATGGGAGTCTGGCATCGCCTTTGAAGGTGTCGTTCCAAGCTGCCCTAAAAAAGGTCGCATTCTTGCCATAACACCAATCAAATCACTTGGTGCTAATGCAACCGCAGGATTTTGCACAGAATTTTCAGGTGTACGCATATAATTTTTAGCATCAAGTGCAATACGGCGAGCCCCTTCTCGCCCAACAGTCACACCAATATTACCTTTATGATCTAACGCCATAGTATAACCATTCGTCATGTTAAAAGGTGATGTTTCTGTATCACATGTCGAACAGCGAATGGCCTGCCGACCTATCCCTTTGACAACTGTACTAGGATGAAGCTTACCACAGCCTGGACACTTTACTGATACGAACGGGTCCCCAATAAATCGATCCAAAATTGCCTCATCATGCCCAGATGCTGTTGCTATTGATGTTACCTGGATTGATTTAATCTTAATAACAATGGCGTCTCCTACCTCTGCCCCTTCTACAAATACAGGCTTTGTTACTTCATGCCCACCACGAATCGTTGGTGTTAGCATCGGGCCCCAGCAGCCTGGCGTCGTATTAGCAATAATTGTGCCACCGTCTTTGACAGGTCCAAGCATTTTCTGTTGTGGATCTAAAATACCATCTATGAACTCATTTACGAATAATGTTTCGACGGCTTGCGCCTGCTGTACAAGATCTTCGCTTTGTATTCCTTCTTTTTCTAGCATTTGCAATTCGCTTGTCATTTCTTTCGTCACGCTCCTGTTTTTTATTTTATGTATACGGATTTTTGTTAATGCTTTATATAAATTTTTGTAGTGATTTGTCGATTGTAAAACTTAATTTCGACATCAAGTTTGATAGTTCCTGCCATTTCGAGGAAAATGTCATTAATCGTATGTATGGAAAAATTGAAATCCGTCTTTCTCATTGTATTTTTTATATAACTAAATGCATGATTTTAGTCCAATAGAATGGTTATTGAGCACATGGAAAATTATGCCGTTTATTTTAAGCATTTTCAACCATTTAACATAAAAAAGCTCAGACTCGTACAAATGTATTTAAAATTTTAATGATAATTTACAATAATAAAGGGTCTTTGTGCTTTTTGATGGCACAAAAACCCTTTCGTCTATCTTTATTATATTTTGTGGATATTTAATATCTTAGTGCGAATTTCACATGGTCAATCTTCATACGTTTTCAACGGGTACTGTTAATTTAATGGGATTGTCACAGGATCCATCTCTTTTAATTCCGAGCCTTTTCCTGAGCCCAAGGAGAAATAAATAACAGGAACAAATGTAATGGATGTAGCAGTTGGATTGATAGCCTGGACAGTAGCACTTGATTTATAAGAAATACCACCGTCGCGACTTGAAGCACCATTTCCATTTACCACATACGTATTGCCTAAATTATCTCGTAGTTCATCAAATTGAACTGTAACTTCCGGCCACTTTTTTATAACTTCTGGGTTTGCTTCATAATCAAAATTAATAACAGTAGACATATCATTTTTTTCAAGGGCCGTAAATCGAGCTGTGACATCATAGTTTGAAACAGTTTCATTGACTAGCTGTAGCTCACCTGCTAACTTAGAAACCTTAAAATTAAATGCCCAATCCCCTTCCACTTTTGTATCGTTATTCACGTTTAGAAAAGCTTCTGGTTTCCATGTTACTTCTAATTCATCTGGTGCCTCTTTATCAAAATAAGGTGTTGTATTTGCTAATCCTACATATTTATTATCACTTATCTTTTCAAGTCGACTACTTCCTCCACCACCCACAGCTCCTTTGATATCCATGAAATCTCCTTCTATAAACGGAGAATCTCCTAAATCTTTATCTGTTTCAAGTGCAAAAGAAATTGTCAGTGATGTACCGTCATACACAGCATTTTCTATCATCATAGATAAGCCATTACTAGAATGAACCTGTCCAATTTCCGTTGCATAACTATCAAAATTCTCAAGCATAGTATTTTTATTATCAAAATAGCTAGCGATGTTTTTCATAAACGGAATTTGTGAAGCAAATGTTGGAAAAGCAATACTTACGGTAGTTACCATGCTGATGCCAATTATTGCTGCCGCTGCTATATGACGCACCCATTTTGGCATACGCTTTCTTGTTGCTTGCTTCTTTAAAACCGTTTGTTTAAGGTTCATTTTTCGTTGTGCAGATAATTCGATTGGTTCAATTTGATCCACATCCAGGTCCAGCCACTCTTTATAACTTTTAGTCATATAAATGCCTCCTTCAACTGTATTGTTGATGCTAGCTTCTTCTTCCCTCGATAAAGTCGGTTTTCTACGGCTGCTTTTGATAAATGTAGCGCTTCTGCTATCTCAGGATTCGTTAATTGCAAATAATACTTCATCATAAAAATATCTCGATCAATATTTTCCAAATGACTAATAGCCATTAGTAAATCGTTTCGTTGCTCCTTTTTCAAAAGCTCCTGCTGTATATCTTTTATATCAGGCTTTTGCAAGAGCTCCTCGTCTCTTTTTTCTCTTTGCTGTTGTTTTTCAAGCTTACGGAATAAATCTATGGCTTTATATTTTGTCAGCATCCCTATCCATTTTTTGAAATCCTCTGATTCGCCCTTAAATTGCTTTGCATTTTGCCAAATGGCTAGGAATACATCATTAACACAGTCATCAATAGAATCTTTATTAATACCGGAAAGAATCTTATATGCTATCGCATGTACGAAGCCAGAATAATGTTCAATTACATACTCAAGCGCATCTTCTTTTTGGTTTTGTAAACGGCTTATGAAGTTTTTAGATGTGCATCTCACCATTTCGCCCCCTTTATGTTTATTTGAAAAAGCTTCTTCACTAACTATATCGAAACTCAGTCACTAAAACTCTCAACTATTTCTGTGAAGAATGATGATTCCTTAAAAAACCTTCAGTAATGTTTCAATCTCCTCTTTCAAGCAAGTTTCATTTATAATGAGTCACATAAGGAACTTCAATCTGTTTGAAGATCCCAAGCTAAGATGGCCACTTCTTAAGGAAATTTATCACCCACGACTCTATTCTGATTAGTTAGATCAAACTTCTTTAGGACTCATCACAAAAAATCAGGGATGAAATTTGTTAAAACATGTACCATCTATATGAGTTGATTGGAGTGAAGACTTGGCGACCAGTGTCACAAATGAGATCCTGGAGCGAGCAAGTAGAGGAACGAAGGCTAAGAAGATTACGTCCTGTGATAACGCCTTCGTGACCAACATCTTTTTGATCCAAGTGCTCAGTTGGAACGGTAATCAACTCCACGTTA
Organism: Lysinibacillus sp. NPDC096212; assembly: GCF_044763105.1. NCBI lineage: Bacteria > Bacillati > Bacillota > Bacilli > Caryophanales > Bacillaceae > Lysinibacillus > Lysinibacillus sp. NPDC096212. The sequence continues at coordinate 59,744 of NZ_JBIWFQ010000031.1, forward strand.
TATTGAAGAATCTTTTTAGGGTTATAAGGAATTGTTTATCGCGCTACTGCTAAACTTATTAGCTATACACTATTCTTAAAATTCTAATGACGATTTACAATAATAAAAAAGAAAGGACGTGTGAACAATGCAAGAACCAACTATTCTAGTGGTGGATGATGAGGCAGATTTAGCAAACCTTCTAAAAGTCAGCCTACAAAAAGAAGGTTATAAGCAAATTCATACAGCTGGCTCCATTCAAGAAGCTTGGACGAGCTTTCAACAGACACAACCCGATATTGTACTTCTTGATGTGATGCTTCCTGATGGCGAGGGCTACGATTTATGTCGACGTATTCGAGAAGTGTCGCATGTGCCGGTGCTTTTCATGTCAGCGAAAAATGAGGAAATTGATAAAATTTTAGGACTTGCGATCGGAGGGGACGATTATATTACGAAACCTTTTAGTCCTAAAGAGGTCGCCTATCGTGTGAAAGCACAGCTTCGCAGAGCTGGTTATCAAACGCAGGAAGCAGCGCCAGTAACTTCCGCGAAATCGATTCAAGTTGGTCCATTCTTGCTTAATGGGGATGAAACGGAAGTACATAAAGACGGCATTTTATTAGAGCTAACGGCGAAGGAAATCGGCTTGATGGCTTGCTTTATGAACAATCCTAATCGAATTTTAAGTAAGGAAACTCTGTTTGAACGTGTATGGGGAGAGGACTTTTTCGGCTCAGACAACACTGTTATGGTGCATATTCGACGTCTGCGTGAAAAGGTTGAAAATGATGCATCAAAACCTATGTATATTACAACTGTAAAAGGGCTTGGCTATAAATTTGTCGTTCCAAAAGAGGAGCAAGCATGAAATGGAAATTAACAGCTAGATTCCTTCTGTCTGTGCTGTCTATTGTTATTATTGTCATTTTCGTCAATACGGCCATTCTAGTCGGGCTTCTCACTTATCGACTATCAAATGATTATGATGGTGTACAGGCAACTACAGAGGAAAGCTTTGTCCGGGACTTCCAGAAGTATATTGAAATTAATAATGGTACGCCTTCAGTAAATGAAGAGGGGCTGCAACACTTACATCAGCGAAATGCTTGGATTCAATTACTTGATGTTAATGGTCAGGTCCTTGAATCTCATTTTGCACCAGATGAGGCTCAATCCCATTATGCACCCATCGATTTAATTCAAGTATATAAATATAAAGAGTTTGATGGTGACACTACGGTGTATGTAGGCAGTAAAGATGATGTTAGTTATCTTATTGGTATTAAGGGTAGTGGTATTACAAGATTAGTCATGCATTTTTCTGGCTCATCAGTATTACAGTTTATTGGCAAGTTTGGATTATTCATTGTTATTGCCGACCTATTAGTAGCTACACTAGTTGGATGGCTTTTCGGTCGTACGTTGACCAAACCTCTACATGCAATGATTGAACGTATTCGTCATTTAAAGAATCGTGAGCATATGCCTAGTAAAATGCCTGGTGGTGTTTACAAACCAGTTTTTGAAAATTTAAATGAAGTATCGAGAGAGCTTGCTGCACATGAGCAGGAACGTAAAAGATTAGAGATGATGCGCGAGGAATGGATCAGTAATGTGTCACACGATATGAAAACACCTCTTGCCTCAATTCGTGGTTATGCGGAGCTACTGAATGATGGAAAATCAACTCCTTATGAACAAACGGAATATGCTCAGATTATCGAAAAACAATCATTGCATATGCAAGATTTATTGGATGATTTAAATTTAACTATGCGATTAAGACATCAGCAGCTTCCCCTAAGCTTAACCGAGGTAAATATGGTGCAATTTATTCGCGAAATCGTTATTGATACACTTAATACTCCACAATATGAGCAGGCTAATATTGAATTTAATGCAACTAAAGAAGTCATCAAGCATCACATTGACGAGCACTTTATGCGACGAGCGGTGATGAATTTTTTACACAATGCATTGCTCCATAATCCTTCTGATGTTGCAGTCAATGTTCTTGTTGATGATCGTTCTATTACGATTTCTGATAACGGTAACGGCATTGCCGCAGAAGATCTTGAACATATTTTTGAGCGCTATTATCGAGGTACAAATACTGAGCAAACACATGGTACTGGGTTAGGTACTGCTATTGCTAGAGATATTATTGAAGCGCACGGAGGAACTGTAAATATTACCTCTGAAGAACAACAAGGGACAACTGTCAGCATTCAATTACAAGAAGAAAAAAAGGAGTAGCCCGATACTAGGGACTACTCCTTCTTGTTATTTCTTCATTAGCTCCTGTACTTTTGCAGGTAGCTCGTCGAATTTCACTTCATCATATGAAGTAACTTCCGTTTCTTTTTTTACATAAAGCTTCATGTAAGCATCGTGTCGTAAATTTTTCTGAGCTGAAAACTTTAATGTTTGCTCTTTACCGTTTTCGTCATAAGCAGGTATCTCGTACCAATACGATTTCATAATTTCTCCACTATCTAACTTATATTCCTTTACTTCACCATCAGTAGTGATATGAACATAGTATGCTTCTTTATTTAAACGGTTAAAATCAACGGTCATCAGAACAACAAGTCCTGCTACGAACAATAAGAACAATGCTCCTATACCTAAGAAAACCTTTTTCATATTAATTCCCCTGTCTAATAATTTTATAGAATGAACGAACTGTAAAGATATAATATATGCCGTAAATTGCTGAATACGCAATCATCCACAGTATTACTGGTTTAGTTATATCCATACTAAATAGCTGTGAAAAGGCTAGTAGCGCAAATGCACTATGGACGATGCCGACAACGAGTGGTGCACTAAAAATAACGGCAACCTGCCCTGCGACTGTTTTTAATATTTGTTTTTTGTTAACACCGATTTTATTTAAAATTGCATATTTAGGTTGATCTTCCTCTGCCTCGGTTAAAACTTTGAAGTAAATAATACTTCCTGTCGCTGCTAAAAATACTAATCCTAAAAAGCTTCCAACAAATAATAGTGATCCTACAGTAGCTAAACCTGCCTCATAACTTTGCGGAACACTTGAAAACCCTTTTTGCTGTTCAGTAGATAGTTGATTGTAAATTTCCTTTGAAATAGCCTGTTGCTTCAAGTCATTATCCATACCAACTACCTGTATTTTAACACCTTCTGCATTTGTTGCAGCGAACACTTTATCATTTACAACGAGGACTGTACCAGCTCCAACATAGTTTAATACACTCTCTGTATACATTTTATCAACATGGAATGATTCCCCGTTCTCCAATTTAAATTCTTCACCCGTAAAATCATGTGAAAAACGTTCATCGAAGCTTGCATCAAGTAAAACTGTTGAACCATTTGCAATGTGCAGTTGTTCATCTTTCCCCTGCAATTTTGCTAGACGATTATAGTCAGATTCCTTTAATAATGTATATTCAAAAAACGAAAATTCATTATCCACGCGTAAATTTTTTACAGAAAGCGATTCGTTGTATAAGACGTCTTCTTGAGAGAATTTTATCGTATCGCCCTTCCACATAAATGTATTAGGTAGCGCTTGACGTACACTGGCTTCCGCATTGTAGTACATTCCGAAAACGCCGCCACCTGCTGTGATCGTTGTCGCACTTAAAATAGCGATGATTGAAAGAGATTTAGCATTTGCTCGAATACGGTACAATAATTGTGATACACCAATTAAATTCAAGCCTTTCCATGACCAAGAAGTTGCTTTTTTCAACGCGGTTAACACAAATACGCTAACACTATGGAATAATAAATATGTCCCTGCAATTGTCACACCTATAACCATAAGTGGAGTACCCAGAACTGTGAAGAATCTCCAAATGTTACTCGTAAAGATATCTTCAGACGCTGTATAATAACCAAATGCAAGTAACGCTGTCCCAAGTATAGCTGCTATGAATGATGCACGTGGAATTTTCTCTCCTTGCTTCTCAGCATGGAACAGGTCAATCAATTTAAATTGATAGATGACACGATAGCCTTGTAAAGATGTGAATAAAAATAGTAGTGCAAAAATCCATGTTGTATTTACTAGAGCCTCAGGGGAAAATGTTAAACTTCCTACAACCTCAAAGCCCATTAAACGTACTAAAATCATTAATAACCCTTGTGACATAAAGAATCCAAGAACAATCCCTAGTACTAAAGAGACAAAACCGATCACTAAATTCTCAAAAAAGAGCATTAAGCCGATTTTCTGCTTACGTACACCTAATAGCGAGTAAAGTGCTACTTCCTTTTTTCGTTTTTTCATAAAAAACGAATTGGAATACGCAATGAAGATGACGATAAAGAATAACAACACAACAGATGATCCACTCATCAAGCCTTTAATTTGCTGTGAAAATTGTTGTGAGGCTAAAATATCATCATTATATTTTAATGTTACAAACGTAAAGTAGATGACGATACTAAAAACCATCGAAGCGATATATAAAAAGTAGTTCGACAAATTACGCTGAATATTTTTACGCGCTAAACTAAATAACGTCATTTACTCCACCTCCGATGCCAGCAAGCACCTGTAAAATCTCTTGGAAGAATTGCTTTCTCGTTTGAGTACCACGATGAATTTCCTTAGAAAGCTGTCCATCCTGAATGAATAGAATGCGCTGGCAAAAGCTTGCTGCAAATGCATCATGCGTAACCATCATAATAGTGGACGCTTGAGAATTATTCAAATCACTTAAACTTTCAAGTAAGTCTGTTGCTGATTTTGAATCAAGAGCACCAGTCGGCTCATCCGCAAAAATTAATTTCGGCTCTGTAACTAATGCACGTGATGATGCTGTACGTTGTTTTTGTCCACCAGAAATTTGGTATGGGTATTTATCGAGTAACTCTTTTATCCCAAACAGTGTAGCTATGCGTTCTACCTTTGCGTTAATTGCTTTTGTTGGCACTTTTGCAATCGCAAGTGGCAGTACGATATTTTCACGAACTGTTAGAGAATCGAGTAAGTTATAGTCTTGGAAGATAAAACCTAGATTGTCGCGACGAAAATCTGCTAACTCTGCATCCTTCATGCGCGCTAAGTTTGTATCACCAATAATGATTTCACCAGTCGTCGGTGTATCAATTGTCGCTAACACATTTAGTAGCGTCGATTTTCCAGCCCCTGAAGGCCCCATTACACCAACAAACTCTCCTTTTTCTACTTCAAATGATATATTCGATAGCGCTGTAAATGTATTTGCGCCTTTGCCGTAAGTTTTTTCTACATTTTGTACCTTTAATAATGGCGTCATAAACGCTCACCTCTTCTTTCTGACTTTAGTATACGACCCCAAACTTACAACAAAATTGTCGCAAGCTTACAACAACCTTAAATCAACCTATCCACATGACATACGTTTTAACAAAATGCCATCCAACTTTTGAGTCTTATCGGAATACTTTTGGGATTTATCACCCAACTTTTGAATTTTATCTACTAACTTTCATGTTTTATCTACCAACTTTTGAATTTTATCTACTAACTTTCATGTTTTATCCCCCAACTTCTGAATTTTATCGACATCTCCACCTTTCAAAGAGCAAAAAAAGGATTCACACACAAACTTGTGCGTGAATCCTCTTACTTTTCTCTACTCCAATCAACTGATTCACATGACATACGTTTTAACAAAATGTCATCCAACTTTTGAGTCTTACCGGAACACTTTTGGGATTTATCACCCAACTTTTGAATTTTATCTACCAACTTTCACGTTTTATCTACCAACTTTTGAATTTTATCTACTAACTTTCATGTTTTATCCCCCAACTTCTGAATTTTATCGACATCTCCACCTTTCAAAGAGCAAAAAAAGGATTCACACACAAACTTGTGCGTGAATCCTCTTACTTTTCTCTACTCCAATCAACTGATCCACATGACATACGTTTTAACAAAATGTCATCCAACTTTTGAGTCTTACCGGAACACTTTTGGGATTTATCACCCAACTTTTGAATTTTATCTACCAACTTTCACGTTTTATCTACCAACTTTTGAATTTTATCTACTAACTTTCATGTTTTATCCCCCAACTTCTGAATTTTATCGACATCTCCACCTTTCAAAGAGCAAAAAAAGGATTCACACACAAACTTGTGCGTGAATCCTTCCTCTATCTTTTTTATGCTAATACTTTTTTAATATCATCCTCAAAGCTACTTGGTTTATCAGCTGATCCATAGCGTCCAACGACTTCACCATTACGACTCACAAGGAATTTTGTGAAATTCCACTTTATACTGTTGCCGAGAAAGCCTTTTGAATGGGATGTCAAATGCTCAAAAATAGGGTGTGCCTCTTTACCATTGACCTTTACTATTTCATGCATCGGGAACGTCACCCCATATGTCAAACGACATTGTGATGCCGCTTCCTCAGCGGTCGCAACTTCTTGCTTAAACTGATTTGATGGGAAGCCAAGAATAACAAGGCCTTCATCCTGATATTTTTTATATAGACCCTCTAATTCTTCAAACTGCGGTGTAAAACCACATTTGGAAGCCGTATTAACAATTAACATTGCCTTACCCTTATAACGATCTAAGCTATATTCAGCACCATCTTCTAGAGCAACTTGAATGTCGTAAATGTTCATTTCTAATTACCCCCTATGTTATAATCGCGCATTTTTTCTGGCAATCTGCTGCAGAGGATCCCAAACACCATTGAATGGAGGCGCGTAGGCTAAATCTAAATCTAGTAAATCTGGTAATGTCATTTTATTGTATAAGGCGGTCGCAAACACATCGATCCGTTTATCCACACCTGCTGGTCCAACAATTTGTGCCCCTAAAAGTTTTTGATCTCGTTTACGAACAACAATTTTAATAAACATCCGTTGAGCACCTGGATAATATCCTGCAATATGACGCGCAGACAATTTAAATGCCTCATATTCAAAACCTAGCTCTTTAGCATTGCGCTCATTAATACCAGTCGTGGCAATCGTTAAATTGAAAAACTTTAAGATCGAAGTACCTACAATCCCACGAAACGGCGCAAACTTGCCCGACATATTGAGTCCCGCTAAACGACCTTGCTTATTAGCTGTCGTTCCAAGAGGTATATAATCTAAACGTTCTTTCACAATATTAAAATGCGTTGCACAATCGCCCGCAGCATAAATATTTTCAACAGATGTCTCTAAATGTCGATTGACGATGACTGCACCATTTTTAGCTAGTGCTATGCCTGTTCCCTCTAAAAATTGTGTATTCGGTTTAATTCCCACAGCCATAATGACTAAATCCGTATCATATGTGCCATTGTCCGTCATCACACGCTCAACACGGTGATTCCCCTCAAACGCCTCTACTTTTGTATTTAGCACAAGTTCGATATCATTCTTTTTCGCTTCCTCATGAACATGTTGTGCAAGTTCTTCATCTAGAATCCTAGCTACATAGCTACCTCGTTGAATTAATCTCACTTTTTTGCCGCAAGCATGAATCGTCTCAGCCATCTCTAGTCCAATATAGCCTGCACCTATAATTGTTACATTTTCTATATCTGGCGTTAAATCGGCTAGTAAATCATCTAGCTGAGGTATTGTTTTCACCGTGTGTATCCCAGTTAAATCTGAGCCCTTTTCCACTGGCATAATAGGATCCGCGCCTGTTGCAATCAGTAGCTTATCATAAGGAATTTCAAATGATTCCCCAGACGACTGTGTTCCAAAAACAAGCTTCTTGTCTACATCAATTCCGTTAACCTCATGACCAACACGAGCATCAATACCGTACTTATCACGAAACGTTTCTACATCTCTTGCTATAAGACGCTTTGTCGATGAAATACGCCCATCTACAACATAGGGCAAGCCACACTGCCCATATGAATAAATAAATCCACGTTCTACAGATGTAATCTCTGCTCCTGGTACATTTCGATAAATTTCCATTGCTGCTGACATTCCGGCAGCATCTCCTCCGATAATTACGTATTTCATCCAACAATCCCCCTTATTTTTTTCTCGTTGCTAGTAAGCCTGCATAATAGTCCATAAATAAACGGCGTCTGCCCCCACTTACGATGACACGTATTACATGAATAGCAATAACCATCGTCAGAACAAAATTCGCAATAAAGGCTAGCAATGTAATGACAATTTGCAGTACATAAAATGGTGAATCCATATCTAATTGAATATGACCAAAAGTTGTTATCATTTTCGAAACACATACTACTACGAGAATAGCAACACAACGGCGCCAAGATTGACTTATGATACTTTTGCCGTTTTCACTGACCATTGTAAAACGCATAAATTTCATCCCTAATGTTGCCCCATTTGTAAAGCTTGGAACAACACCAAATAGCAACATATACAAAGCAATTTTTACTAAAAATTCGAACATATCACTATAACCTGTTACGACACCCACGAAGAACAAAATGAACTGTGCGATAATCAAATCCATTGCTAGTGCTAACAAAATAGATAATGGCTTGACGATATCTTTTTCGACCATTTCTGCTGCCTTAGCCGCTACCTCTTCATGCGAAGGAAACAGCGCCCACACAACAGGAGCTAAAAAGAATCCTAATAGTGCACCAACACTGTTAAGCATTAAATCATCCACATCAAAAATTCGATACGCACAATTAAAGATGCCATAAATTCCTGTAAATTGGGTTACCTCATAAAACAATGTTAGCAAAAAGCTATATAAAAATGCACGCTTCCAGTACTCTCTTTTTTTAAGAAAATAACGCAAATATACACCAAAAGGCATGAGCAGTAAGAAATTATAGAATGCCTGGTAAAAAGCAGGTTGCTTCGGTATATACACCCACGTTGATGGATTCGTCAGAACAATCCCACTATCCTTTAAAATATCAGTGACAAATTGAAAAGGATGTAAATTATAATGGACTGTATCTGCAGCTTGTAGAGAGCAAGTATCTCGTGTTTCTGGGAAAGGCAATAAGACTAAACATAAAGCCGATAAGAAGTAAAAAATAAATGAGAACGTAATAATCGTTTTGGATACAGATAAGTAGCCATATTTCCGATACGTATAAATTAGCCAAGGTACAAATAGCACAAAGGATGCGAAAATTGTTATTAAAAAAGCTACCATTATTGAATGTGTATAAACTGACATAGAACACCTCTTCGTTTAAAAATCGGCTCTTCACCATAGGGTTGATTTCCGTTCCGGCTGGGCGCTTTCCTAGGCGCGGTGTGTCCGATGAGCCGCGTTAGTGATAAACTTAAAAATAATCTTAAATTTAGTTTAGCACTTGAACACAACACGAATATTTCACCAATCTTAAATAATTCTTAATTAGCTATTATTGATGTAAAGTAAAATTCCGCATAGACTCCCAGGAGACAAACAAGAGTACACCAATGTACCTCGTGCCTGACTACGGAAAGAAAAGCGGAATTTTATCAAAGGAAAAAATATTAATTTTTGTTGGAAAGGCTTTTACACGAGCATACTATGCTTTTGCAATTTCCTCTTTGCAAAATGCTAAAATCTCTTCTAGCTCTTCATCCTCTAGTGCAAAATCTAAATACTCACCTTTAGCTTTTTCTAGGATGAAGTAATTTAAAATAAATGGCTCTTCACCTTTTTCAGCAATTAGTACACGAAGCTCAATTCCTGCTTCATGATAAAGCTCATCTTCTTCATCAATATCTACATCTAAAATAAATTCATAACGCTTACCTTCAATAATGTTTGTTGGATCTAAAATTTCTTCCATTGAGAATTGTGTAATTTCCATTGTATGATCTCCTTTTAGTTAACCTGTTCTTTTATATATTAAATCAAATTCAGCATGGGTCAACTAGAAAACTCGTATACACTTGAAAGTAATTATGCCAAAATGAAAATAAAATAATTGAGAGATGTGATTCTCTTAAGGATACTTTACATAAAGGAGGAGGCTAATTCTTGAAAGAACTACTATATTATCAAGACGTTATGCTATGTGAATTTAATGCAACAGTTGTCAATAAAGGAACCGATATAGATGGCCGTAACTACGTGGTGCTATCAAATACTGCATTTTATCCAACAGGAGGCGGACAACCTCATGATACAGGTACTTTAAATGATATCGAGGTCATCGATGTTGAGAAAATTAATGATGAAATTCGTCATTATATTCAAGGCGACTTTTCAAATTTAGCTGGAGAAGTGCATGGTAAATTGAATTGGCAACGACGCTTCGATCATATGCAGCAGCATGCAGGTCAGCATATTTTAACAGCGGCTTTTGTTGAGCTTTTTGATGCACCAACTGTTAGCTTCCATTTAGGTAGTGAGCAGGTCACAATTGATATTGCCGTAGATGCCTTAACGGAAGAACAGCTTGTGGCCGCAGAAGCCCGCGCCAATGAAATTATTCTAGAGAATCTTCCAATTGAAACGCAATGGATTACAGAAAAAGAACTTGAGAACTATAGCCTTCGTAAAGAGGTAGCCGTCACAGGAGATATTCGACTTGTTATTATTCCTGATTTTGATTACAACGGTTGTGGCGGTACCCACCCAACATCCACAGGACAAGTATGTGCGATAAAAATCCTTGGCACTGAAAAAATGAAAGGCAATATTCGTGTCTCTTTTGTCTGTGGTCATCGAGTTTTAGTGGAGCTTGCCATGCGAAAGAAAGTATTAGCTGACGTTGCAAGACAATTGAGTGTACCTGAAGCGGAAGCAGCTACAGCACTTACAAAAGTCTTAACAACACAGAAAAATACAGAAAAAGCACTCGTGGTAGCAAAAGAGGAGCTACTAAATTATGAAGCAAAAGCGCTAGTTTCTAGTAAAGGACGTATTATTACTGCAGCCTTTACTAAGCGTACTATGCAAGAGCTTCAAAAATTAGCTAGAACTACTGTCGCTGAGCAGACAGAAGCGATCGTTTTACTCGTTTCAGAAAATGAAGACAAGCTTCAGTTTGTCGCAGCACGTGGTGCAAAAGTTGAGAAAAGTATGAAGGACATTGCTGCAAAAGCATTGCCACTCGTTAACGGGAAAGGCGGTGGCAGTGATCAGATGGTACAAGGCGGTGGCGAGCGTATTATTTCTGCCGAGCAACTATTTGAAGCCATGCAAGAAGTACTTAAATAACTAACCTTTTCGATGATAGGAGCTCCCCATTACTTGGGAAGCTCCTTTATTCATTTATGCACATCATCACTTGCTGAACATTCTATTGCCGCTGTCTCCCCCATCGATGATTATCCACAGACATTTGCTCAGCTGTAGTAATCGATCTCTTAGTAGCTTTCGTTTATCCACACGTTACCCACAATTAACACATAACTTATCCACAATCCATCTCAATTACATCAAATCGATTCCACAGTTGGATTAAATTAAAAATTTTTCCAGAGATACCTGATTATAATTTACTTTTTTTGCTGATTATAAAAAAAAGAATAGTTTCTATACATTTTGAGGGGAGGATTTCTATGAGTCCTGAAAAAGATATTTCACGTCGTAATTTTTTAAAAACAACAGGGATCGCGGCAGGTACATTAGTCGGCGGTGGATTAATAGGTGGTCTTGTAGGCTATAACATGCCTGGTAAAGGAACTGCCACGCTAGAGCATGGTCAGCATGGAACTGCTACTGAAGAGACTGGCTCGCCAAAAGCCAAAATGTTTTTTATGAATCAAAGAGATTTTAATATTTTAGCAAATGCTACTGAACGTATTTTCCCTGAGGACGATTTAGGTCCAGGGGCAAAAGGCTTAGATGTACCTTACTTTATCGACCATCAGTTAGCAGGGCAATATGGCAGTAATTCTAAAGAATATATGCATGGACCATTCGGTGAGGGTGCTCCAACACAAGGTTATCAGAGTCGTTTAACGCGTGCAGAAATTTTTAAGCAAGGTGTTCAAAGGTTAGAGTCGGAAGCACAGAATCGCTATAAAAAGAGCTTCAATGATATAGATGCTAAGCAAATGGATGAAATTTTAACTACCTTCCAGAAAGGCGACGTACAAATGAGTGGCGTCACATCTGCTTTCTTCTTTACTTTATTACGTGCAGCTACATTAGAAGGTGCTTATTCTGACCCAATATATGGTGGAAACCGTAATATGGATGGCTGGCGCATGAAAGGCTTCCCTGGTCATCAAATGGCGTATATTACGCAAATCGAAGAACCGAAATTCCAAAAAATTGAGCCTAATTCATTAGGTAGCCACTAATAGGGGGTTAGAAAATGGCAAAAACATTACCTGGTGTAGACGTTGTAACAGTCGGGGTAGGTTGGACCGGCGGCATTGTCGCTGCAGAATGCTCGAAGGCAGGCTTAAAGGTCGTTGGTTTAGAGCGCGGACAAAAGCGCGGCACAGAAGATTATATGACGATCCACGACGAGTATCGTTATGCAATTCGTTACGATATAATGCAAAACCTTTCTAAGGAAACAGTAAGCTTCCGTAATAATCGCAATATGAAAGCATTGCCTATGCGTCAGCTTGGTTCCTTTTTACTTGGAGAAGGGCTTGGTGGCTCTGGGACACATTGGAACGGTATGACGTATCGCTTTTTACCATATGATTTTCAAATTAAAACATTAACAGACAAACGTTATGGTGCGAATAAACTTGGACCTGAATATTTATTACAGGATTGGGGATTAACATACGATGAACTTGAGCCCTATTTCGATAAATTTGAAAAAACGGCAGGTATTTCCGGAGATGATAAAAATCCATTTAGCGGAAAACGTTCAAATCCTTATCCGACTGGGCCTATGAAAATGACACCAATGCTTACGCAATTTGAAACAGCTGCAAAAAAATTAAAATTATCACCTTACATGGTACCTTCTGCAAACGTATCAGAAGTTTATAAGAATCCTGACGGTGAAACGATAAATGCTTGTCAATATTGCGGCTTCTGCGAGCGCTTCGGCTGTGAATATGGCGCCAAATCATCTGCAGAGATTACTGTTGTTCCTACTGCATTAAAAACAGGTAATTTTGACTTACGCTATAATTCCAATGTTGTTGAAATCTTAAAGAAAGGCAATAAAGTAACTGGTGTCCGATACATCGATACGATATCTGGTGAAGAATTTATTCAACCAGCAAACGCTGTTGTACTTACTAGTTATGTCTTTAATAATGCCAAACTATTGATGGTCTCTAACATTGGAGAACGATATGATCCGGCTACTGGAAAAGGGACACTTGGAAGAAACTATTGCTATCAAATACTACCTGGTGCAGCAGGTTTCTTCGATGAGCAGTATAACACCTTTATGGGTGCAGGTTCACTCGGTGTAAGTTTAGATGACTATAATGGTGATAATTTCGACCATAGTGACTTAGATTTTATTCACGGTGGAAATATAGCTCTAACACAAACAGGTGCACGCCCTATCGGCTCGAACCCAACACCTCCTGATACGCCAACATGGGGATCAGAATTTAAAAAGCAATCTATTCATTACTATACACGCTCATTCGGGATTGGTGCACAAGGTGCTTCGATGCCACATAAAGAAAATTATTTGTCTCTTGATTCTACTTATAAGGATGCTTACGGCTTACCTCTAATGCAGTTGACGTACAACTTTACGGATCAGGATCGTGCACTTCATAAATATATTTCAGCACGTGCAGCTGACATTATGAAAGAAATGGGCGCCAAAATTGTTGTCCCCAACGCTGAAATCACTGATTACAATATTGTACCGTATCAAACAACCCATAATACAGGCGGAACAGTTATGAGCTTAAAGCCAGAGGATGGCGTTGTGAATAACTACATGCAGCATTGGAATGTAGAAAATCTTTTTGCTGTGAGTGCCGGAAACTTCTCACACAATAGTGGCTATAACCCAACAGGTACTTTAGGGGCGCTAGCCTACCGCTGTGCAGAGGGTGTTGTGAAATATAGCAAATCAGGCGGTTCCTTAGTATAACTTCTTTTAGCGGGTGTTTGGACACCCGCTGAAATAGAAGAACTCAGTCTAAGAACACCACGTCCTGTGGCAATTTATCTGTGCGAAAGCGAAGCGACAGCAACACGGTTTTATCTGTGCGAAAGCGAAGCGACAGCAACAATTATGCCGCGGCACAATTGATATAATAAACATTTTATTAAAAGGAGGCAAGACTATGGGAGGTCTTGGAGCAATTGGATTACCTGGGTTAATCATCATTTTAGTCATTGTTTTAATCGTGTTTGGTCCGAAAAAATTGCCTGAAATCGGAGGCGCAGTCGGTAAAACATTTGCAGAGTTTAAAAAGTCCACGAAGGGGCTTATTGATGATGAGGATGATCCAGCGAAAAAAGAAGAAAAAAAATCTGACGTTTCGTAGGAGGTTGTCCTATGGATCCATATGAAGAAGGAAAAAGAAAATATTTAAGTCCACTTGATAAGAAAGAAGCTGAGCCTCTCACCCCTGTGGAGGCTTTTGTTGAAGTTCCAGTAGAGACAATTGAACAGGATGTGGTAGCTGATGAACCACTTTTCCCAATTGCATCATTACTTGAACATCTTACTGAACTGCGTAAACAAATTATTAAAGGGCTATTCGTATTTATTTTATTTTTTATTATTGTATTCTCTACCATTAATATTTGGTTTCCTTATGTAACACGAGGACATTCACTAATTATTTTAGGGCCATTAGAGGTTGTCAAATTTTATATGACGATTTCCACAACACTAGCATTCGGGCTATCTATGCCATTTTTAGTTCATTTTTTGTGGAGCTTCGTAAAGCCAGGTTTAAAAGAAGAAGAAAGCCGCTTCCTCGGTCTTTATGCACCTGTCATGCTTATACTCTTTTTATCAGGCGTAGCTTTCGGTTATTTTATTGTTAATCCACTCAGCTACTCATTTTTAGTAAGTGTAGGAGCAACTAATTTTGATGTTATGGTATCCGCAAATGAATACATGCATTTTTTAGTGATGACAACCGTACCACTTGGACTACTCTTTGAATTACCAATCGTAGCCCTCTTTTTATCGTCCATTGGTATATTAACGGCTGAATCCATGAAAAAAATACGAGGCTGGTCTTATATCGGGATGGGCGTTGGTTCTGCTTTGATTACCCCACCAGATTTTATTAGTCAGCTACTCATCTTAATTCCAATGATTATTTTATATGAAATAAGTATCTATCTTGTTAAGCGTATAGAGCGTAAACAAATAGAAAGCACTGCGTAGCAATGACGCAGTGCTTATTTTTTCTTTAATTCCATGACAACAATTTCTGGTGGATTAAAAATTCGCATAGGTACTGAACTATTACCTAATCCTCGACTAACGGCCATCGTTGTTGTTCCTTCTTCATAAAGACCAGCCGTATATTTCGGAAATATTCCCTGTCCTCGGGCGTAAAGACCGCCAATACCAGGAATACGAACCTGTCCGCCATGTGCATGTCCTGCAAATACTAAATCAATTCCAAATTCCACATACGTATTAAACACTTCTGGTCGATGTGCTAGTAAAATCGTTAGAACATTCGGTTGAACATTTTTTGTCGCTATCTTTAGCATTTCTTTCGTTGTTCTACCCGATAACGGATCTTCTATGCCAACAATCGCCAAGCGCTCCCCGTCGCGCTCAATGACGGTCGATTCATTGGACAATATATGTACTCCTAACGATGATAGCTCCTCATAAATTACATTCACTTTATTCGTCGCTACTTCATGGTTTCCTAGTACATAATAGACATCCGCTAATTTAACTAATCCTCTAACAGCCTGTAAGCTTCGCTCCAATTCATAGCGATTACTATCAACTAAATCACCTGTAATAAAAATCAGGTCAGGATTTGTTGTCTTCACCTTTGCTATGAGTTTCTCTTGATGTTCGCCGAAGAGAGCATCTTGTAAATCTGATATTTGCGTAATGCGTAGCCCATCAAAGCTGGCAGGCACTTTTTCTGACTCGAATTCATACTTGCTTACAACCAGCCAGTGATTGTTTACGTACAAAAAAATGACTATAAAAACAAGAAAAAAAGCTAAATATAATAATTTTTTCAATCGCAATCGCTCACCCTAGGCTACTTATTCATCAAATCAATCCTGAATGAAGATAAAATCTGACCCTCCTATTATAAGCATAAAACAAAGTAATTGTAAGCACATACACATAAAATCATTAGATTACATATAAAGAGTATCCCAAAAACGTTACATTTAAAGGGGTCCCTCTAAATAGAGAATAAAAGTCATAAGTGATAAAATTCATTAAAAATTATGAATAGGTGGTGCTTTATTTGTTAAAAAATACAACTATAGTATCTTTTGCTTTAGTACTCCTCTTTTTTTGTACCAGATGTTCTAATAATGCCCAAAAAATTATATTGGATATAGCCGATGAAAAAGGAAATTATAAAGAACGTATAGAAATCCTAGATAAAGACCAAGTTTCAATCGTAAATAAAATTCTTAATAACGCTAAATGGAAAGAAGAAAATGAGGCATCATTTGGGTTATTAAAGTATAGAATGTCTTTTGCTTTTATAGATTCCAATAAAGAGGTTAAGTCTTCTTACTATTTAATTTATTTATATTCGAATCAATTTCATAAATCACTTTTTTCAAGAGCTTAGACTGCTCCTATTAAGAAAACTTACGTTTTTAAAAATTATGCTGCTTGAGTTTGTACTTGTAATAAAGCATTTAGACGATCCACTGCCAACTTGCAGGCATTATAAATAAACGTCACCAGGTTGAAATGAAGTTTGGCTTTTCTTCCTGTTCTATGACGGATGTTGTTTAATTGAAAATATTG
>NZ_JBIWFQ010000032.1:0-70883 GCF_044763105.1 Lysinibacillus sp. NPDC096212
ATATGGAGACAACATAAAAAATAGAGAAATCCGAATTTGAATTCATTCAAATTCGGATTTCTCACTAATTGAAGCTAGTTATGTCCCAGCCTCTTAAAATAACTTTTATCTATTAATCTGTGATTGTCACGGTTTTTGTAGCTATAATTTTACCGTCTTTATCATATGCTACAAATTCAATCTCATTATTAACTTTGAAGTCCTGCATTGTTTGAACTGTTTTTGTTAGCATGTAGACACTATCACTACGCTTATTCAATTCAAATTGCACATCTCCACTTAAAGAAGGGAATCGTACATTTACCTTTGCAACATTTGAACAATTACCATCAATTCTTGCATTCATTGTAATATTGCCCTTGCGTAGAGTAACTGTCGCTTCTTCAAATAGATTTTCAGGAGTCACACAACTTGACGACGAAGTTTTACATAAAATTGAATCAATAATTTTTTGGAAAACTTGATGTAATTGTAAGTTATCATTTGCGTGGTAATAAGTACCGCCAGTTTCAGTAGCCAGTTGCATTAAAATTGCATCATTGACTTGTGATTTTTTACCCATACTTACAGTGTAAACCTTAACCCCTTTATTTTTCGCTTCGTTCAGCACTTTTGTCATTTTAGATTTACTTGTTTTACCGTCTGATACGACAATTATAGCTTTTGAAGTTTTCGAGTCATTGGAGAATTTAGACAGAGCGAGATCTATACCTGCAAAGATATCTGTAGCACCCTTCTCTTTCGATGCTTTATATAGATCTTTTTTCAAGACATTGTCTGTACTGCCCTCCCCAAGAACAGTAGCTTTTGTATTTGTTTCAATAACAATATTATTTTTAGCCTTAATTTGATTGATTACTTCCATCATTTTCTTACCACGATAATTTGTTTGGTCAGAAGCTTTCATGGAAGCAGAGTAATCAACTACGTAAGCGACTTCTGTTGCTAAAGAACAAGAATTTTTACTAAAGTAAGGATTTGTGAAAATTTCCTTTGTAATTGTTTTATCTTTTAAATCCTTCAATATTGTTGCATAACGAGGATCTATTTTATTAACTAATGTTGCTTCAGCTTTTGATTTTCCATAAATAATCGAGTCAAAGTACGCTACAGCTGTACCTGGGCTACCTGTATTATTTAAATAATCCGAAGTATTTGTCACAAATGAAGCTGTTTTCTCAACACCATCAAATTTAATTTTTACTGTTCCTTGGTAGTCAGTAATAATTTCTCCACCAGGTTTTACTAATGTAACCATTACCTTAGTATAACGATCTTTACCCGATGGTCTTGATGCCGCATCCGCACTTTCCTTTAATGCTTCCACTCGTTTTTTATAAGCTTCTACTTGACCGAGTAATTTACCACCTTGGTATTTTAATAATACTGTTCGATCATAATTACTCAAGTTCGTGAGAATAGCATAAATTTTCATGACACTATCATAATGCTCTAGCGTTAATTTCTTTTCATCAGGCATATGGTTCATAAGTTGAATAATAGAACCGACTGGGTTTATGTTCTCTACCTGTGAGGCAATCGCATCATCAATTCCTTGAATACGATAAATTGGACGCCCATCATCTGAAATCATATACATAATTTCTGTTTTAGCAGGTGTTGTCACAGAGTCCTTCAAACGTCGATTTAATAGTTCCTCAAATAAGAAAACGGAAATATCATAGTTTTCAAACTGTAAAATGGCATGCTCATAGCCTAATGCTGGATATTTTGGATCCGAGCCACCGTATCTTAAATACATATTTTGCACATTGCCAAGAGCATCCGTTACATTTGTTTGTTGCCCAATACTAAATAGCTTTTTATCTGCATCTTTATCTAAAGGGACTGGATCGTAAACATCAATAATGTTTTCAGTAAAGAACTCAGGTAACTTTTCATACGGTACATATGGAGGTGTTACATTGCCATTTTCATCATCCGTATTTGCTGGATCATACACTTGATAATCAATGCGCATTTCTGGCTGAGGTGAGTAACGTACATGTGCATTCAATTTCTCACCTACAAGACATTTCATACCAGGATCTGTGTTGTTAATAAGTTCAAATGTAATTGTATCGCGTACAGATTTTGTTAATTTTGGTGCTATTACAATCACAGAGACAGTAGAGCCATCTGATTGTACATTTCGAACAGCTTCACCAGATGTGTCAACGATTTTTGCACCATATGACGAAGTTACACGGAATGTATAAGATTTATCATCAGGTATTGGATCGCCATTACAAGCTTTTAAAGATACAGTAATTAGCGTTGAATCTTGATCATTTGCAATTAAATCTGGTTTTTCAACATCAATACTTTGAAGAGCATTATTCACATACTCTGGTCCAGTAAAATCATTAGAATTATCCTTTGGCTCTTCAAATTCTGCGTTGTTTGAGCCCATGAAGCCTGACGGTAATGTGATTTTATCGTTATCACGACCTGCTGCTGCACGTTTTAATCCTAGTACAGCAAAGTTACCGTTTTGTACACTGCGATATAAAAATTCAGCAACATCTCCACGAGTTAGCTTTGTAGAAGGATTGAAATCGGCAAATGTCTTTTTACCAGTGCTTCCTGTTGAAATATCATTTGTGTATAAATATTGAACCGCTTGAGGCTCATCTAAATCTAAACCTTTAAAGGCAGCATATATACGCGCAAATTGTCCACGTGTAACAGCTTTCGAACGATTTGCTGTCGTGTAAGTACCGTTAAATGGTAAATAAAAATCACTATAGAAGTTATAAGCGACACTTTCGTTATATGTTAATGCATAGTTCTTATCGAGCTTCGCAAACATTACAACAAGCTCTCGTTCAGTTATTTGCTCATTAGGTAAAAAGTTGTTAGCGCTATTCAATGAGAGTAGATCATTATCGACTGCCCACGAAATAGCTTTGTATTTGCCGTTATTGGTTGGGACATCATTAATTGTCGTAGCGGCTTGAGTCACAGCTGGAGTAGCTGTCATCAAAATTAGTACGAAACAAAGCAGAGATAGAAATGCCTTTTTAGCATATGTCATTTATTTTTCAGCCCTTTCATTAATTAAAGAACAATATATCATCTCGATAGTTTTGTTTTAAATCGCTTTCTAAATAATTCAAGAAACGTTCTAACACTACGGATGCTTGTGCTCGCGTTAATGGCTGATCTGGATTAAATCGACCTGTTGTAGGGTCACCAGTCATTAAGCCTAACTCATTCGCAATGTATATTCCGTCTTTTGAATAGTTTGGAATTTGCGCATCATCCTTAAACTTTGTCACATAGCCTGGATCTGGCGCCTTATTTTCTAGCCCTAATGCACGTACAAAAATCGTAGCGGCTTGAGCTCGAGTAATTTGATTATCAGGTTTGAAGTACTCTGGCGTTACACCTTTAATAATTCCTTTTTTATACGCAGACTCAATATAGGCATAATCTTTCACCGTACGTTTAACATCTTTAAAAACACTAGTAGCTGATGTCGATTTTTTCGTTTTCGGTTCTTCCATAACACGTAAGTCAACTGCCTTACCAATCGCCGTTGTAAAGTCAATACGCTTCATCGGGGTATTTGGTGAGAAGAAGTTACTCGCATCAGAATAAATACCTAAAGAGTATAATTTTTCAATAGCTCCTTTTGCATAATGATTTGATAAATCACGGAACTTAGGAATGATTAAACGTTCAATTGTCGGCATATATTCTTTATCTAAATCAAGAGTACCTTTTTGCCCAGAGGATAAATCATACGTATATTCTGAAATAACATCTTTTTCACTTACTACCGCATATCCACCATCAAAGCTCCCTAAACTTCCTAGGTTTTCTTCATAGTTTAGTACACGTGATTTGCTTGTCGATAAGCGATTTTTCACATGGCTAGTCTTACCGTCGCTATATTTATAAACAGCTTCTGTAATTTGTGTTTCTGTTGCTCCCCAGAAGTTTTCATAGCCAGCATGACGACTATCAGTATCAATCGTTACTGTATTTTGGACTGCATTTTTTCCAGTCCCTGTTTGATAGGCATATGTTTTTCTTGAAATCACATTACCTGAGTAATAATCAGAGGCTGCACGATTGTCCGTTACAGTTCCTTGTGAAAATTGGTAATCTACCAATGTATATGTTATTTTCCCAACAACAATTTTCTCAGTATACTTTTTCACTACACCATTCGATGTTTTTTGACCAATCGTAGCATAATCTACAACATCAGATTCGTAGGTCATATTTCGTGTTAATGTAGCACCATTACTTGCTGTTAGCTTTAGATTATATGTTTCGGTTAACTTTCCTTTAGATTCTTTTTGTGTAATTTTAATGTCTTTACTAGTACCTTTAAATATAATAGGTGTTCCTGTAATGAAAACAGCTTCCTCATATGTATATTCATTTTTTACAGCACCTGTTGTTTCTAATGAAACAGCTAATGCATTTTCTGGGATAGTAACTCCAATAACAAATACAGCAAGAACCACTAACATTATTTTAGATAAATGTTTTCGCATTCTTTTTTTGTCCCTCACTTTCATTCCATACATATCCGCATCTGGAGCTGCTGTCAATAATTTTCTTCAACTTTACAAAATAATCAGGTGAATTGATTAACCATTATTATCTGCTTTTATCAACACACCTGAAAAATTCAAGGATCAATTATACCTCGGCATAATTCGGTGACATCCGCCGGAGGCTTTAGGCCAACACGATATTGGTCACTCAGTCGTTGCCGAAAGACGTGCGTCTATTTCAGCAGATGTTTGGACACCGCTGAAAAGTGACGTAAAACCGCATTCATCTCACCATCTATAGAGGTGTGAACTTCCGTAGCGCTGAAAGAAGTTAACATCTGCTCGTCTTCTACGCAGGGCGACAAAGTTTCCCACCACAAGCGAATATATTTGTCGTAAAAATACTCGCAGAAGACTCACAGACTTCTAAATTGATTAATCAACTAATATTAAATGAGCTTTGACAAAACGATCTGATAATACTACTAAACGATCAGAAGGTTTTAAATCAGATGCTTGAATAACTTTACCAGCTTTAATAATTGTAGCTTGATCAATATTCATATCAATCATTTCACCAGCTTCATACCAGCGACCATTTTGCCATTGACTAACGCTCTTCACATTAATTACAGCTGGGTATTTCGATTTAACTGACTGTAGTTTACCAGTTAACATTAATGGTGCAACAGGCTTCGCTTTATTTAGAATATGAAGGGCTTGTACATGACCATCCTTCACATAGAAGTATCCATATTCTCCTTCATATAGATGAAGCTCAATATCAGGAATAACACTATAAATTTTGTTACCATCATCTACTATAGCCTTTGTTGAATTACTAACAGATAGTACAGTACGCTCTGTTTTCTTGAAGACATTTGACTCGATCTTCATCGCATCATCAATTTCGATTAAATAGCCATCTGCTTGTGATAAACGTCCATAATATAACTCATGACCTGATAAGTTTGGTGACATAAAGCTATCACTTGTTACTTCCACAACTTGGGCATAATGATCACGTGCAGCACCGTCCGAAATAACAAAAGCTGTACCATAAGCTAATAAGCCAGTAGGTTCAATTAAACGACCATTTCTAATTAAAATCGTTCCATCGTGGAAGTATAATGTACCGGCAGATTTAAGTTTTAATAATTGATATTTAGTATCTACAGAAAGCATTGGCTCATAGTAAGTTCGCTCATTGTTTTTCAATACAACAATCTTTTCAATCACTTCTTTGCCAAATTGTTTAACTGTTGCATAATATGCTTGACTGCCAATGTAATTTTTCAACTGACCTTTATCAATTTTTGTATTTCCAACATATATCGGAACCTTCGATGAAAAATTCATCGTTGATAAAGCTGTTGTTGTGTCAGAGCCAAATTGCCAATTTATAAAAGCATGTTGGTTTTTGACAGTTAATTTATTTGTATTGGCATTAACTGTCTGTATCTCACCTTTATACAGGTTTTCAACTAATGTACCCGTCTCACTAATGTCTATTTTTGTGACAATGGATGTGTTTCGATTTTTAAGGCTAAGCTTCACACGATCCCCCACATATAAAGCGCTAATATCGACAGCTGAGGAGTTTTTTTGATATTCTGTATCTTTATTTATATAGTAAGTTGTTTCCTCCCCAATATCTGGCTTCAGCATAATGAATAGTCCATTTGGATCAATACTTGTCACTACTCCAGCAAGTATTTTTGTATTTTGCGCAACTGTTGGAGATTCTGTTTCATTTGTAGAATTAGAAGTACCTCGCAGCTCAACAACACTGCGAAGGGAAATTTCCGCTTCTACTTTCATTCCCATCTTAAAGCCTTCGATTGTTGTCACTGTATTATTAATATATAGGCGGGCACTATCATTGATATTGTATGTAGCTTGATGACCGCTTTCATTTTGCAAAGTAATTTTACTAAGCTTTTTTTCTATTACTCCGTTAGAATTTGCATATTCTGAAAATGTTACATCAACAAAGGTCCCAGTCACCATTTGGGCAGCATGAGCTGTTTTATTTGATGAAAATCCGAGAACCGCTAGTAACACAATCATTAGTATGTATGGAATCTTCTTCAACAAATCCCGCCTCCTAAAAAATTGTTATTATAAATAGTATATCGTACTATTGGTAGTTTTTCCTATTCAAAAAGTTACATTTTAGTGCTTTTACTTACTTTTTAAATCTACCATTAGACACAAAGATAGAGGTAGCTCTTCCATTTTCAAGCTACCTTTGCTTCATCATACTTGAACGTCAATTGTATGTCCGGCTGTCGGATGTGGAGCATCTAACATTTCAACTAATTGTTCTGTATTTTGCTGTTGCATCTCCATTGCCTGCTTCGTTACAGCTAGAGATACATTTTGCATTAAAGTTGCTTGATTCATTGCCATTGATAAAGCTGCGATATCCATTTAGTCCACCTCCTATTTAATTTATCGGTCAGTTGTCCCATTCATCAAGCGATTCCCCAAATTTTTAATAAAAAAACATCTACTGTCCTAAATAATAGACTCAATAGATGTTTTTTTATTACATTTTATTTTCGATTGTACGCCAAGCTTCTTCAAAGCCAATTCCTTTTTCTGAAGAAAAGACAATAAGGGGATCATTTTTTTCCATGTCTAGCGTTTCTTTCACGATTTTTTTATGCTTATCCCATTTACCTTTTGGAATTTTATCTGCTTTTGTTGCAATAACAATACAAGGAATATTGTAATGCTTTAAAAAATCATACATCATGCGATCATCAGCTGTAGGGGGATGACGTAAGTCAACAATTTGTACGACTGCCTTTAATTCATTGCGCCCTGTGATGTAACGCTCAATCATTTTTCCCCATGCTTCACGCTCAGTTTTTGAAACCTTTGCATAACCATAGCCCGGAACATCTACAAAAAATAATTGTTCTTCAATTTTGTAAAAATTAAGCGTTTGTGTTTTTCCGGGCTTTGAAGAAATACGTGCTAAAGCCTTACGACCGATCATTCGATTAATAAATGAGGATTTCCCCACATTTGAACGACCGGCTAGTGCAAATTCTGGCAGTCCATCTTCTGGATATTGGTCTGGTCTTACAGCACTTATGACCATTTCTACGTTATGGACTTTCATTTTCTTAAAAACCTCCGTCCAGTGCATGGGCTAATACTTCATCAGCCGATGACACTAGTTTAAATGTTAGTTGTTCGCGTACACTTTCAGGAATATCCTCAAGATCTCGCTCATTATCTTTCGGACAAATAATTGTCGTTAAGCCCGCTCGATGCGCACTGAGTGTTTTTTCCTTTAAGCCACCAATTGGCAGTACACGTCCACGTAATGTAATTTCACCTGTCATGCCGACTTCACGGCGTATTGGACGATGTAAAATTGCGGAAACAATTGCGGTTGCCATAGTAATACCTGCGGAAGGTCCATCTTTCGGAACAGCTCCTTCAGGAACATGAATATGAATATCATGTGTTTCAAAATATTCTGCATCCACTTTTAGATCTCCCATTTTTGTACGGACATACGATAAAGCTGTTTGAGCAGATTCCTTCATGACATCGCCAAGCTTACCAGTTAACTGCAATTTTCCTTTACCAGGTGTTAATGATACCTCAATTTGTAATGTATCACCACCTACAGTTGTATAAGCAAGCCCAGTAGCTACACCGATTTGATTTTCCTCTTCTGCTTGTCCATATCGGAAACGATGTTTACCGAGTAATTCCTCTAACGTTTTCGAGTTCACTGTTACTCGTTTTTTCTCACCAGAAACGATGATCTTAGCGATTTTACGACATAGGGTTGCGATTTGACGCTCTAGTCCGCGAACACCTGCTTCACGAGTATAATAACGGATAATATCAACTACGGCTTCGTCTTTAATAATAACTTGTGTTTTTTTCAAGCCATGCTCTTTTAACTGTTTCGGTATTAAGTGATTTTTCGTAATTTGCTCTTTTTCAATTTCTGTATAACCAGCAATTGAGATTACTTCCATACGATCTAGTAACGGCCCAGGAATTGTACTTAAATCATTCGCAGTTGCTATAAATAATACATTTGATAAATCATAAGGTTCTTCGATGTAATGATCACTAAATGTATTATTTTGAGCCGGATCTAAAACTTCAAGCATTGCTGCTGCAGGATCTCCCCTAAAGTCATTAGACATTTTATCAATTTCATCTAGAAGGAACACAGGATTAATTGTTCCTGCCTTTTTCATCCCTTGGATAATACGACCTGGCATTGCCCCAACATACGTACGACGATGACCACGAATTTCCGATTCGTCTCGTACCCCACCTAATGAAATTCGGATAAATTTGCGATCCAAGCTTTCTGCAACAGATCGAGCTAATGATGTTTTACCTACACCTGGAGGGCCAGCTAAACATAATATTGGTCCACGTAACGATTTTTTCAACTGACGTACAGCTAAATATTCTAATATACGTTCTTTTACTTTTTCTAAACCGTCATGGTCACGATTTAAAATGTCCTCTGCATGTTCGATATTCATGCGATCTTCAGTCGAATTTGTCCATGGTAATGAAACAATCCAATCAATATAGTTTCGGATGACGCCACTCTCTGCACTAGCTGCTGGTAGCTTCTCATAGCGATCCAACTCTTTAAGCACTACTTCTTTCGTTGATTCAGGCATCCCTGTTTCGTCGATACGTTTACGTAATTCAGCTACTTCACCAGTTTTTCCTTCACGATCTCCTAGCTCTGTTTGAATAGCTTTCATTTGTTCACGTAAATAATACTCCTTTTGCGTACGCTCCATGGATTGCTTAACTTTTGTATTAATTTTCTTTTCAAGATCAAGTACTTCTTGCTCGTCATGTAAACGAATAATTAAATGATCTAATCGCTTCTTTACATTGAGCATCTCTAATACTTCTTGTTTATCTGCAATCTTAAATGGTAAATGCGATGCAATGATGTCTGCTAAACGACCTGGCTCTTCAATGTCTGCCACAGTACTGATGGTTTCAGATGTAATTTTATTGGAGCCTTTCGCGTATCTTTCGAAATACGTTAACAACGTACGCATTAAAGCCTGTGTTTCAACATCCTTACCGATTGTTTCCTCCTTAACATCGATGTCAACAATCGTATATTTTTCTAGCGCCCGATAGTTAGACCATGTTGCACGCGCTACACCTTCCACTAAAATACGCAGTGTTCCATTTGGTAATTTTAACATCTGTTTGACATATGCCATCGTACCAACTGTATATAAATCTTGCTCATCAGGCTGTTCATCATGCACTTCTTTTTGTGTTACCAATAATATCAATTGGTCCTCTAGCATCGCTTGTTCTAGCGCCGCTACAGAACGATTTCTACCCACATCAATATGTAACACCATCGACGGGTATACTAAAAGTCCACGTAAAGGCAATAATGGTACACTTGTTGTTTTTTGTATTGTCACCATGCGGGTATTCACCTCCGTCAAAATTTTCTTATTCACTCCCACGCTACTAGTATGTGTCTAAAAAGCTGATTCACACTAGTTAATCAATTGAGCCAAAAATTTCATCTAATTACAGTTGGCTTTATGTATGAATGAATAAAAAGCTGACTGTCGATATGTGCGAATATTGCACAATCGAAGTCAGCTAAATTACTCTTTATCTCATAACAATAGACATTAGTATCTGTTCGTTATGCTGAAGTTTTTGTGTCGCTACCTTCATCGAGTTCAGTGCCATCTTCAAGAAGCAATTTCGGTTTTTCTTTATCCGTAATTGTTTTTGCCGTAATGATACATTTTTTCACGTCTTCGCGTGAAGGTAGTTCGTACATTACATCAAGCATTGTTGACTCAATAATTGAACGAAGACCACGTGCACCCGTTTTCCGTTCTATTGCTTCTTTTGCAATTTCAGAAAGAGCACCTTCATCAAACTCAAGCTCAACACCATCTAGTTCAAGCATTTTTTGATATTGCTTAGCTAGTGCATTTTTAGGCTCCGTTAAAATTTGTACAAGCGCAGCCTCGTTTAATTGTTCTAGACTTGCAAGTACTGGTAATCGACCGATGAATTCTGGAATTAGACCAAATTTTAATAAATCCTCTGGAATCAACTTTGCCATAATTGAGCCTTCATCCATATCAATTTTGTTTGGATCTGAACCGAAGCCAATTACTTTTTCACCTTGACGACGTTTAATAATGGATTCTATTCCATCAAATGCTCCACCCACAATAAATAAGATGTTTGTAGTATCGATTTGTAAAAACTCTTGGTGTGGATGCTTACGACCACCTTGTGGTGGGACACTTGCAACTGTACCTTCTAAAATTTTTAGAAGGGCTTGTTGTACACCTTCACCAGAAACATCACGTGTAATGGATGGATTTTCGGATTTACGTGCAACTTTATCGATTTCATCAATATAGATGATTCCTTTTTCAGCACGCTCGATATCGTAATCTGCGGATTGAATTAATTTTAATAAAATATTTTCAACGTCCTCACCAACATAGCCAGCTTCTGTTAGAGAAGTAGCATCTGCAATAGCAAAAGGAACGTTTAATATACGTGCCAATGTTTGGGCCAATAAAGTTTTACCGCTACCAGTTGGGCCGATTAACACAATGTTCGATTTCGCTAATTCTACATCATCAATCTTACTATTTGTATTAATGCGCTTGTAGTGATTGTAAACCGCAACTGCTAAAGCTTTTTTAGCACGATCTTGTCCTATTACATACTCATCTAAAATCGTTAAGATTTCTTTCGGTTTTGGAATATCTTGGAATTCAATTTCTTCTTCAACACCCAGTTCCTCTACAACGATTTCTGAACAAAGTTCGATACATTCATCACAAATATAAACACCAGGACCTGCAACTAGTTTACGTACCTGTTCTTGTGGCTTTCCACAGAATGAGCATTTTAAATTGCCTTTTTCATCATTAAATTTGAACAATATGTTTCACCCCTATTCAAGCAACAATCTTACAAGATTATTGAATCTTTATCAAATAAATTGTCTGCATCTATTTACACCACGGCGTTTATGTTTCAAGATTTTAAAAAGATTTCGACATTCATTGCACGAAAAACATTAACATTTATCGCCAATAATGCCCATTCATTAACTTGATGAATTCCAGCTCATCACCATAGCGTGTGGTTGATTTCCGTCCGGCTGGGCGCTTTGTAGCTGACGCTTTGCTTTCGCTACAGAAAACATTTGCCGCTGTCGCTTCGCTTTCGCACAGAGCAAAGCTTTCTGGGGGCGTCCAGCCTTCACTCCAATCAACTTATATAAATGAAGTGGCATACGTTTTAACAAATCTCATCCACAACTTTTGGTGATGAACTTGAATTCCGCTAATTATACCGTTGAATTCCATGTGTTGTTACTGACTGATTCTTCAGAAACCTCTAGCGACGAAAGACCTTTCTTTTCGTCAAGATTTCTGACACTAGACTGATATTTGGCTTGTGACCCTCACTATATACCGGTAATACAAGTTAAAAATACTCAAATGAGTAACTTACATTTCTATTAATTATGCCTCGGCATAATTGCTGCTGTCGCTTTGCTTTCGCGCAGAAAACATTTGTAGCTGTCGCTACAGAAAATAATGGCTGAAAGAAGTTAAAATCTATTACATTCGCCAGAGGCTTAACTTCATTCAGAAGAGGATGTATTTCGTTATTCCTCATTCGGAAGGATTGAGACATCAATATGATCTCAACTGAATAAAGTCAAATTTTAGCATCGTGTGAAAAGTCAAACAATACTATGTATTAGAGAAGTATAAGGCCTTTTGCCTATCCCCTTTTCAAAAAAGTATTTCCTTTTGGAGGATGCTTTTTGCGGTGAAAATAGTCGTAATATTAATAATATAATTAATTGAACTAATTCTAAAGGGGAATCTAGCTAAACCTAAATAAAAAATATGTGATAAAACAAGGCACGGTTTAATGCCGTACCTTGTTTTCATTTTTCTATCCAGTTACAAAAAATCCTATTCAGTAATTTTAGCGTTTTCTACTAAAAATTCAACTGTTTTTTGAATTTTAATGTCGTTTTCAAGAACTGCTGTGCCACCTAAAGCTCCAGTAATTTGCTCTTTAGTCATGTTAAATTGAGCAGCCATTTTTTCTAATTCAGCTGCGATATCAGCTTCAGTTGCTTCAATTTTTTCAGCTTCAGCAATTGCTTCAAGTGTTAAAGATACACGTACGCGGCTTTGTGCTTCTTCTTTCATTTGTCCACGTAAATCTTCTTCTGATTGACCTGAGAATTGATAGTAAAGGTCTAAGTTCATACCTTGCGTTTGTAAACGT
Organism: Lysinibacillus sp. NPDC096212; assembly: GCF_044763105.1. Classification (NCBI taxonomy): domain Bacteria; kingdom Bacillati; phylum Bacillota; class Bacilli; order Caryophanales; family Bacillaceae; genus Lysinibacillus; species Lysinibacillus sp. NPDC096212. The sequence continues at coordinate 12,852 of NZ_JBIWFQ010000032.1, forward strand.
TGACCAAATTCTTGTAACATACGATCAGTTTCAGAGTTAATCATACCAGCAGGTACTTCAAATTCTGCACTCTCAGCAGCTTTTTCTACTAATTCATCACGAAGTGCTGCATCTGATTCTGCTTGTTTTTGTTCAGCAGTTTGCTCTTTGATTTTAGCGCGTAAAGCTTCAACACCCTCAACTTCTGGGTCTAATTCTTTAGCGAATTCGTCGTTTAATTCTGGAAGAACTTTTGTTTTAACTTCTTTTACAGTTACTTTGAAAGTAGCTTCTTTACCAGCTAATTCAGCTGCATGGTATTCTTCTGGGAAAGTAACAACTACGTCTTTAGATTCACCATTTTTAATACCTACAAGTTGCTCTTCAAAGCCTGGGATGAATGAGCCTGAACCGATTTCTAGTGGGTAGTCTTCACCTTTACCACCTTCAAATGCTTCTTCACCTACGAAACCTTCAAAGTCGATAGTAGCTGTATCGCCTTCTACGATAGCTTCGTCTTCTTTAATTTCAAGCTCTGCTTTACGAGCTAATTGGTCTTGAATTTGTGTTTCTACTTCTTCATCAGTAACTTCTACTGGAAGTTTCGTAACTTCTAAACCTTTGTACTCACCAAGTTTTGGCTCTGGTTTCACTGTTACTTGAGCAGTAAATGTGAAATCTTTACCATGTGTGAAGTTTTCTGTACCAGAAATTTCTGGGTAATCAACTGGCATAATACCAGCTTCATCGATCGCTTTCGAATAAGATTCAGGAACGATGATTTCTAATGCATCTTGGTATAAAGATTCGATACCAAAGCGTTGTTCAAACATATTACGAGGCATTTTTCCTTTACGGAAACCTGGTACGTTAATTTGTTTTACAACTTTTTTGAACGCTTGGTCCATTGCTGCGTCTACTTCTGCAGCAGGTACTTCGATTGTAAGAGTACCGATATTACCTTCTTGTTTTTCCCATTTTGCTGACATGTATAAATACCTCCAAATAAATAATCAAGTTTATTGTTAGACAATTCATTCGTAACTACGATTTTGACAACCATTTTAGTATAACATAGATGCGTATAGTTTCAACTTATTTCATACTTCATGTAGTTCCGTTAACTTTTCTAACATTTGTAAAAAGTCAATGATTTCATAGTCCATTTCCTGTACTTTTCCGAGCATAGATTGTACAAAGTCTATATAACTATAAGCAATATCATCGGCTTCATACGGGTGCCATTCAAACGGATACGTCACAATGGCATGCTTCGCCATTAAATATTGTACCATTTCTAACGTCGATGGGTCTTGCTCTAATTTATTTTCGATTATATTTTTTACTTCCCTATACTGAGGCAACTGATTTGGTAAGACTAAATTGTTAGGGTTAATAATCTTTGTTCCATTAAATTTTGAAACAGTAATGTCTATTGACACTTCTTGTTCCACTAAAAGGATTAATGCTAAGCTCTGAACAAATGGATGGATTGTTGGATATTCAATAATAGCTTTCAATGCTGTCTTTAATTGTCGTACATTCGTATCCATTAAGCGATGCAGCCGAATTGATTGTTCGTTCGGCGTTAATGCACTAAATTTCGAAAGTTCATATTCTTGCTCTTCTAACAATCGTTTAGCATCCTCTTTTTTTTGAAGATTCTTAGCAACTTCTTGATTCAAGCTTCTTAAGCGTTCAAATTTCTCAAGCTGATCTTCTGGAAGTACGTTTTCTTCAATTAATGTCGTAATTAACGACTCTACTTGATGGTATTCCTTTAACTGCATACATACTGTAACATACAGTTCCATTATTTCTACATACAATGTCGTCCCCATAGCAAATAATTGCTCACAAACATTTTTAACTTTATCGTATTCTTTTAATTCATATAAAGCATACGCGTAGGTACTTAATGCAATTTCGTCTCCAGCTTCATATGAAAATGCTTTTTCAAAGCTTGCCACAGCCTCTTCATATTGATAATTTTCCGCATACATATGTCCTTCACGTATTAATGTCTGAACAGCACCAGGAAAAACAACAATATTGTCATGTTTGATAACATGCCGTTTTCGCTTTGTCATTTTTCTCACCTCTTTAGCTCTATTTTACTCATTAGTTAGTTCTTATTGAATGACCATCATAACATGGAGTTGATTTCCGTATTCGCTGAACGCTTTACCAGTAAGCTACTTTTATTTGGTCACGAAGGTTTATCCATATCTAGGACGCCCACCTTCACTCCAATCAATCTCATTAGTTGATCTACGTTTTAATAAATGTCACTTTCAACTCTTTAGGTAAATGACAACACTTATATACCAATAAATCAATCCACTGCTTATTTGCAACAAAAATCTTCACTTATGCATTTCATATTTTGTAATAAATTGTATTATAATTAATACTATATTTTATTTATTGTTATTACAGGCATCCTACTTTGTAATTTAAAGTTCTTCACAAGGAGTGGAATACATGCAATTAATAGATACAGTTAGTGAATTTGGTAGTAGCATCTCTCCTATGTATGAGGCACTATCAATTAAAGTTGTTTCGTTATCTACAGCGGACGGTCCCCATCTGAAGGATTATCCGATTGAATTTGAAATACTCACAAGAACTAAGATTGATGTATACACACAAGAAGCGATTACACATATTATAGGTATCCAAGGTCACATCCCTGGCTCCATTTCACTTGGACACCCACATGAGTCAATTTATATTATTCCCCAAAATGTACACATTGAATGCAACTATAAACTTCTAAGTATCGACAAAAAAGATATGAAACGAATCTTACTGCACTCTCAACCGAATCTTCATTATAGTGAATGGCTAATTGATGCCATTAAAAATGCAAATATTCTCGTAGAATTAAAAACTAATCTAAACACCTTTACTGAATGGCCGCTCGGTATAAAGTCGGCCGTTATATCATAACTGGGATGAGACATACTTTAATAGGTATGTCTTTTATTATTGGAAACTATCGCGTCAATGCAAGATGTCCTTAAAAAATATGACTCTTCGGCAAAGCAAGGGGGGTGATTTTCGTTCCGACTGAGCGCTTTCCTGGGGGCGTCCGTTGAGCCGCTTGGGGCAACAGATGTTTTTTTGCGCGAAAGCGTAGTGCTAACGTAGCGGCAGCAGCAGGATGTTGGTCACGAAGGCGTTATCACAGGACGTGATGGTTTTAGCCTTCGTTCCTCTATTGCTGATCCCCAAGGAGTCGCTCAGTCTCCACTCCAATCAACCAATTCACATAGCAAATACCTTCATGTCACTCTAATTAATAGTAAAAAAAGATATTAAACAAGAGTGGGAAGCTACAGCAACAATTACGCCAAGGCGAAAAACGCTCTTTAATAAATCTTTCCCTTTTTGTTGCTTGTCTATCATAACAACTTTCTCTTGATTCTGGAATTCCCATTGTGAATATACTCCTAGACAACTTCACAAATCAACAAATTTATCGTTGAAACGCTATAATAAAAATGCATAGCTCTAAAAGCATTTTTACTATATCTGCGCATTGTTATATAAGTAACTACAAAGACTAGTGATTATAAAGGAATACATTTAACAAAATGCTCTTATAGAGAATTAACTTAACTTCGGGGGAATTACATATGGATATCAAAAATACGTTACAATCATTTTCCACTATGACACACTCAGCACAACAAGAATTTATGTTGCAGAAAGGTGATTGGTTGTTACAAGAAATGTTAACGCACATTGGTTCACCAGATGCAGAATTACGAGACAAATTAATATATCGTACTTTTATTGAAATACTTAGCGATAATTTACTGAGCACCGAACAGTTACAATATTTATTTGATACTGTTATAGGCGACGATTTTTTATATTTAAAGTTAGGCGAAGAATTGACTGATAGTGTCTTTACACGTTCGTTTTCTGCTTTACTTGCAGCAAGTATTCTTGCAAAAGATGCTGAACTACTGGTTTTAAATGATGATCGTCTACAAATTTTCTTTCAAAAGATTGGCCGCTATTTATTATTGGAAAAAGATACACGAGGTCATGTTCATGATAAAGGCTGGGCGCATAGCATTGCACATGGCGCAGATTTAGCAGCAATGACGATCAAACACCCTAAATTCGATTTACAGCATGCGCCTTTCATCTTGCATGCATTGAAACTTGTTACATGGAAAGATACTGTCTTTGTCAACGATGAGGAAGAACGCTTAATTAATATAATTGAAGCGTTACTAGCTCGTAACTATTCCGAGGAAGCTTTAATAGAATTTGTCGAACAGGTATTTGATAAATTTGAAATGCATTTAGTGACGCAGGGCTATAACGAAGCCTTTTTTAGCGGACGTACATGCACATTAAATTTAATGAAAACATTGTACTTCGCCTTAAAGATGAATAACCTAGCCCCAAAACTTCAAAATACTATCTATGGACAAGTAGCAAAATGGCTAAAGCTTGGAGCTTAAAATTTATCTTCATTCACCTCGGCGTAATTGTGCTGAATAAAGATAAATCACTTTCTTTCTACTTAGAACATTTATTTTCGTCTTCATAACCAAAAATAGCAAACCAAGGATATCCTTAGTTTGCTATTTTTACTTTTTGGATAAAACATTCAAAATACACTATATGGAAGTCTATAATTATATTAACATAATTAATATTATACCCCTTTCCATTCATCCCTTACATTTAAAGTTTATCCTGATATATCCATAATCCCTCTTTTCATGTACTCATCTTTTTAAAAAACGCAACAAAAAAGCATTCAAAACCTTAACGTAACGGCGACTTTATTACAAAATGAAGTCTAAAATGTGAACTGATATTTTCACAAAAAAAACTATTTACATGGTTAAACACTAGAAACTCAGTGTTTTCAACGTTTCAACAGTGTTTATTTAATTAAATGCAAAAATACTAATATTGAAATAACGATTTTTGTTCAAAAAATGTTCATATTCATCCCCAGTTTACTATTAAAAATATAAAAAAATAATTTTTTTCTTTAAAACAGGGCGTATAATCCTATATGCAAACAATGACATTTGTGTCGATCGATTATGACACATTGTTTAAAAATCGATTACACAGATTAGTAACTTTGCGAACGCTTGCACTAGACCAGTCAAATACTAGATTCAATGTTTCATAATGAACCATGTCATTGTAAGTATTTCTGATAATTTGATTGGTACAACAATTAAAAGAGGTGACCGTATTACCCACTATTTATAATTTCGAATCTATATAAAACAAATGAAATTTATGAATAGCCGTTTTATAGAAAGGAGTCAAACATGAAGAAAAAGTTAAGTTTAATGTTTATTGCATTTGGTGCGCTTGCAGTTCTTTCTGGCTGTGAACCCCTAACAATCTTTGATCCAAAAGGGCCGAATGCCAAAACATTATCAGACACAATTATTTTATCCATTATCACAATGGCCTTTATATTACTAGTCGTGTACGTGCTTTTAGCATTTATGTTAACAAAATACCGTGCTTCAAAAACACCTGCCGATTATGAGCCTCCTCACGAAGAGGGTAGTCATCTACTTGAAATTACATGGACAGTTATCCCTATTATCATAGTGGCATTCTTAGCAATTGTTACTGTAAGAACAACAAGTACAGTAGAGGCAACACCAGAAGGTTATGACAATAAAGAGCCACTTGTTATTTACGCATCATCTTCTAACTGGAAATGGCATTTTAGCTATCCAGAGCAAGGTATTGAAACTGTAAACTATGTAAATATTCCAACTGATCGTCCAATTGAGTTCAAACTTTACTCATTCGGACCAATCACAAGTTTCTGGATTCCGCAATTAGCTGGTCAAAAATATGCGATGAGTGACATGTTAACAACTATTCACCTTGCCGCAGATGAGGTTGGTTCATTCATGGGCCGTAACTCTAACTTTAGCGGTCGCGGATTTGCTGAAATGGAATTTGAAGCGCAATCTATGACACAAGAAGACTTCGACAAATGGGCTTCTGATGTAAAAGCAAACGAAAAACCATTAACAAAAGAAAAATTTGATGAACTATTAAAAGCAGAACACGTTGGTCGTTCAAGCTATTCATCTACACACTTAGAATTTAGTCCAGCTCCAATGGAACACAGTGAACACATGAAAATGGGAGACATGGATCATAGTGATATGGACCATGGGGATCATTCTGATTCACAAGAAAATTCTGAAGCAACACATTCACATTAATTTTTAAACCCGAAAGGAGCGCATCCAATGAGTATGGAAGAAGTATTCCATCCTATGCAAGAACCGATGATTTTAGCGGCAGCTATTAGTATCGTAGTTGGAGCAGTGGTAATTGTAGCAGGCCTTACGTATTTCAAAAAATGGGGCTATTTCTACAAAAACTGGCTATCAACTGTTGACCATAAAAAAATCGGTATTATGTATATCGCTACAGCACTTTTGATGCTATTCCGCGGCGGTATCGATGCATTGTTAATGCGTGCACAAACGGCAGTTCCTGATAACGGACTTCTTGATGCACAACACTATAATGAGATTTTCACAACACACGGTTTATTAATGATTTTATTCATGGCTATGCCATTCGTAATTGGTTTAATGAACATTGTTATCCCACTGCAAATTGGTGCACGTGACGTTGCCTTCCCACGTCTAAATGCAGTCAGCTTCTGGTTATTTGCAGCTGGTTGTGGTTTATTAAACCTATCATTTATCATCGGTGGTTCACCTGATGCTGGTTGGACAGCTTACTTCCCACTATCTGGGACAGAATTTAGTCCAACTGTTGGGAACAACTACTATTCTTTAGCTTTACAATTATCAGGGATTGGTACGTTAATGACTGGTGTTAACTTCATCGCAACAATCATTAAAATGCGTGCACCTGGTATGACATTAATGAAAATGCCCATGTTCACTTGGTCAATTTTAATTACAAACGTTATTATCGTATTTGCATTCCCAGTATTAACTGTAGCACTTGCATTAATGATGTTAGACCGTCAATTCGGTACACAATTCTTTGCAATGCAAAATGGCGGTATGGATATGCTTTGGGCCAACCTATTCTGGGTTTGGGGACATCCTGAGGTTTATATCGTTATCCTACCTGCTTTCGGTATTTTCTCTGAAATCATTGCGACATTTGCACGTAAAAACTTATACGGCTATAAATCAATGGTTATGAGTATGGTCGTTATTTCGTTACTATCATTCTTAGTATGGGCCCACCACTTCTATACAATGGGTCACGGTGTAATGGTAAACAGCGTATTCTCTATTACAACAATGGCAATCGCTGTTCCGACAGGGGTTAAAATATTTAACTGGTTGCTCACAATGAGACACGGTAAAATTCAATTTACAACTCCTATGCTTTATGCTCTTGGCTTTATTCCTATCTTCACAATTGGTGGGGTTACAGGGGTAATGCTTGCAATGGCAAGTGCTGACTATCAATATCATAATACGATGTTCTTAGTTGCCCACTTCCACTATGTATTAATTCCAGGTACAGTATTTGGTGTACTTGCAGGTTACCACTACTGGTGGCCAAAAATGTTCGGTTTCCGTTTAAATGAAAAACTAGGTAAAACTGCTTTCTGGTTTATCGCAATTTGCTTTAACGTAACATTCTTCCCTCTATTCATTTTAGGTTTAGATGGTTACGCTCGTCGTATGTACACTTACTCTGAGTCTACTGGCTACGGTCCATTGAACATGCTATCGTTCATCGGTGGTCTTGGTCTTGCTGTCGGCTTTGCGTTAATCGTATATAACATTTATTACAGCTGGAAACATATGCCTCGTAATGAAAAAGCAGATGTTTGGGATGGCCGTACATTAGAATGGGCTACTCATTCTCCAGTACCAGAATATAACTTTGCAGTAGTTCCAACTGTTACACGTTTAGATGAATTCTGGTTCGCGAAAAAAGAAGGTCGCGATATTACAGCAGGTAAAATTGAAAAAATTCACATGCCTAACAACACTGGCACACCATTCTGGATGAGTGGATTCTTCTTCCTTGCAGCATTCTTCGCTGTATTTAATCTATGGATTCCTGCCATCATTAGTATGATTGGTGTATTCGGCTTTATGATTCACCGTTCATTTGAAAAAGATCATGGTCGATACATTTCAGTTGAAGAAGTTATGGCAACTGAGAAAAGCTTGAGAGGTGATAAATAATATGAAAATCGATTCTTCACTTCCATTAGAATATAGTACAGAAGAAAATCGCCTGAAAATTTTCGGTTTCTGGATTTTCCTTGGCGCCGAAATCGTATTATTCGCCACACTATTTACAGTGTATTTCACACTTCAAACACGTACTGGTAGTGGCCCAAATGGCGCTGAGATTTTCGAATTAACACCAGTATTATGGGAAACATTCTTATTATTAACAAGTAGTTTCACAATTGGTCTTGGTGTTCATGCAATGCGTATTGGCAATAAAAAAGCGATGATGGCATTTTTCATCATCACACTTCTATTAGGTCTTGGCTTCTTAGGCATTGAGATTGATGAATTTATCACATATGTTGATGAAGGTGCAACAATTACAACAAGTGCATTCTTATCGGCATTAATGACTTTACTTGGTACGCACGGTGCCCACGTAACATTCGGTTTCTTCTGGGGCGTTGCAATTTTAATCCAAGTAGCTAGCCGTGGTTTAAACCCACAAACGGCTAACAAAGCGTTTATCTTCTCACTGTACTGGCACTTCCTAGACGTTGTTTGGATTTTCATCTTCAGCTTCGTCTACTTGAAAGGACTGATTAGCTGATGAAGGAATTATTCCCAAAACAACATGTGATGGGCTTCGGCTTCTCACTATTACTAACAGTTGTAGCTTTATCTGTCGTAAAATTTGATATGTCATTTAACATGGCATTTGGTGTTTTACTAGTGACTGCTCTTGCACAAGCAACTGTACAATTAGTATTATTCATGCACATCGGTGAATCTGAAGATAAGAAAACGTTATATACAACGATTTTATATTCAGTATTCGTAGGTGTTGTTACAATCCTAGGTACATTATTCGCAATGATCTGGGGCTATAATTGATAAACAGAGCCGAGAAAATGAAATCATTTTCTCGGCTTTTTCTTTTTGTAAATATATTTATTTCAATATCGAAAGTAGACTCAACCCGAAATCGAAATCGTACAACACTCCCCCTACTCTTCTTATGTACAAACATAGCAATAACTGATCTTTTTAAAATTTATATAGACAATCAACAGTACGCTTTTCGAGCCTCCTATAAATAGCTACTAACTGTAATACCCCCAAGCTACAATGCAAATTCATTAGAATACGCTACAAAAAAATAATCTACTAGTGATAGTCCTTGTCTTAACACCATTGGCTCATTACCAAAACTTATGGATGACATTTGTTAATGCCATTTATCTTCATTCAGTAGAAGAATCCTACCTCTGAAGGTGGGGAGACGAATGCGGATGTGGTTCCTTTTCAGTGGGTGTCCAAACACCTACTGAAAAAGAGGAACTCAGTCTAAGAACGCCACGTCCTGTGGCAATTTATCTGTGCGAAAGCGAAGCGACATCTACAAATGTTTTATGTAGCGAAAGCAAAGCGACAGCTACAATTACGCCAAGTCAAAATTGATATTAGTTGATTGGAGTGGAGACTGGGCGACTCCTTGGGGATTAGCGATAGAAGAACGAAGGCTAAGAGCATCACGTCCTGTGATAACGCCTTCGTGACCAACATCCTGTTGGCCCGAGACCCCTGCAGTGAAGCGAAGCGGCTCATCGGATGCCCCAGTCGGAACGGAAATCAACCCCACGTTATGGTGATGAGCCACACCATTGCGATATTTTACAATAACTAACAACAGATTTATTGATCATCGATTAATATTCATGAACCAATTTCCTTGCGACTCCCCACGAGTAAGAAGGCTTATAAATTTTGACATACATTGGGTATTTAGTATTATTTTGAAATCGAATTGGTACTGTTTTTTTAAATAATGAAACTTTTACTTTTATACTAATGTATACTAGTAGTTGATGTTTTTACCAAGAATAGGAGATGAAAGTAATGAACAAATTTTTTAAAGTTTTAAGTGTTGGAGCACTAGCACTGACACTAGCAGCTTGTAACAGTAGCGCTACCCCAACGAAAGACACAACTAATAAAAGTAAACTCACTTTAGAGCAAGTGTATGAAAAAGCAGTAGAGCGCCAAGCTGACATTAAAAGCTCAAGTGCAAAAATGGAGATGACTCAAGAATCCAAAGTTGGATCAGGTGAACAATCTATGGAGTTTACCATCGATTCAAAAATGGATATGGATGTAGTTATCGATCCAATTGCTATGCACTTATCAGGTTCAATGACAATGCCAGATATGGCTGATGAAGGCCAAGAAAATACGGAAATGCCAATTGATATGTACATGAAGAAAGACCAAGGCTTTTTCATGAAGAATGAAGATACAAATTCTTGGTACAAATTGCCGGATGAGCAATTTGATTCAATGATGGAACAAACTGCATCATCTGCGGATGCTAAGGCACAATTAGAACAGCTTAAAAACTTTATCAAAGATTTCAAATTCGAACAAACAGATGATGCATATGTCTTAACTTTAGACGCTAAGGGCGATAAATTTAAAGAACTTATCGATTCTGAAATTAACAAATCAATGAAAGATATGGGTCTTGAAGAAAATCCACTTGATAAATTAACAATCGATAAAATACACTACATTCTACAAATCGATAAAAAGACTTTCGATACAACTAAATTGGATATGAATTTCGATTTAAAAATGAAAGTTGAAGATCAAGAACTATCAATGAAAACTAAATCAGTTGTGACGTACACTGATTTCAATCACTTAAAAACAATCGACATCCCACAAGAAATTATCGATAAGGCACAAACTATTGCACAATAATCAATATAAAAAGGGATCTGCATACTTTAATGTACGCAGATTCCTTTTACTTTTAGTACCACCTCAAGCGGACTTTTATAGTATATCAATTATGCCTAGGCATAATTGCATCCAGAATCGGCTTTGTACTTAGGCCTGCAGATGTTTTTTGCGCGTCAGCGGCCCCGACGCAGGTCAGTTAGCCTTTATCGCATGGATGCGATGATTTTAGGCTAACATCCTTTAAGAACCCCTCCCCGATTCCGTGACATCCGCTAGAGGCTTTAGGCAAACTCGATGTTGGTCACTCAGGCGTTTTCACAGGATGTGACGTTCTTATCCTGGTTTCCTCTCCTCTATTTCAGCGGATGTTTGGACACCCATTGAAAAGTGTTTGAAACCTCATTCATCTCCCCCTATAGAGGTGGGAGAATTCAGCTGAAAGAAGTTAAAATTAAAAAGATTGCCCAGTCTTTCATGTACATATACTAGTCCCAATAATTTTTCATTAAATCATTTGCCCAACGTGGCTGTTTTATTTCACCTTTTGGTAGAAATTCTTTCATTACAGGTTTTATATCAATGATTGGTGTTCCATCAATAGCATCTAAGCCTTTAACGATTAATGTCCTACCCTTTAATTCTAGTAATTCTACACCCGTTACACCTATTTTATTCGGTCTATTTTTACCTCTCTGTGCAAAAATACCGACTTCCGGATAGTCCTTATTATTTCTTGGATGTCTCGCTTCATATTGGATCTTTTCATCTGCAACTTTGTCAAAATAAAAAATTATTTCTAAATGGGAAAAATCATCAATCCCCTTTAAAGACGATTCATGCATATCTTTCGTTAACTCAATAATAGAAATGACGTCACCCCAATTGTCATCTTCAATCATTTTTCGACTATTGCTCACTACAGCTATAGGTTTAATGTTATAGAGCATATCAAGACCTCTTCTCTTCGTTGATTTCTTCATGGTATTTCCGTTTAACTCCAATATACTTCAGCTACTACCGATGTCAATTTAAGGTAATGAATTTACAATTTCAAAGGAGTTTCACCATTAATAGAGAACCGATAGTCTCCCTTATAGCAAATGTGGCAATAAATCTCTTTAATGCATGTATTCACTGTTCTTTTTTATTTTATTATTCGTAAAAATAAAATACATGAAAATGTAGCGAGGGTTATGATATGGTATATTATCTACAATGAAATTTTAGAAGGTGGAAAACATGCTTGAAGTAAGTGAAAGTAAGTTATCACAATATATATTACATTTTATTGACGATACACTCGTGTTAGGTGAGGAATCATTATCACAACCAGAGGTCATGCTAGAGGCAGCTTTTACACAGCTAGCGTTTAGCAAAATCGATTTAGAGCAACAATTCGAATTTTTTCATGAAACAGACATTGCGTTAAACGAGGTTTACACATATGTGAGGGCTATATTTGATCAGGAGACTAGTTTCTTAGAACAATCAATCAACATTGCTAAACACTTACATAGTGTATCTCAACATCCTAACATTAAAAGTGGCGAATTGTTTATTGGATTATTTGACAATTGTTTTCTAGCTACAGAAGCTAAAAAAATAATCGCCATCGTTAAAATTGATGAAAAGGAAATGTTTTTAGATGTAAAAAACGACCACAACAAAATGGTCGTCAATGGCATTGATGGAATTAATGTAAAGAAAATTAATAACATGGCCATTATCGTAGATATGGGAACAGATGAGACACCTGCTGTCTTTATGAAAACGAAAAGGAAAGAAGATATTGTCTACTGGCAAGAACGATTTTTAAAGATTAAAGCAGCTGATGAACATTATTACAAAACGGATTTAGCGTTAACAGAATGCAAAAAATATATTTTAAAAGAAGAGAGCTTTACAAATACTGAGAAACTGGGGCTTTTAAATAAAACACTTGATTACTTTAGAAATGAAGATGAATTTCAAGTAAATAATTATATTGAAAGAGTATTTGATAATGCTGAACCAACACAAAAAGATATTATTATTAATTCAGTAAAACCATATGAAACCGTAATTTCTGAGAGTGCGCTTGAAAAGGCTGAAAAAAAATATAAACGTAAAATTAAACTCGATTCCAATATTGAAATCCAGGTGAATGTACAGGATATCGAGCAAGTGGATGAACTAATTGAAGTGGGCTACGATGAATCTACAAATCGAAAATTCTACAAAATTTATTTCCAAGAAGAACTATAATTAAATTTTAAGAGACTTTCCAAGTTTACCAGGGAAGTCTCTTTTTTTGCTCCTCACCATAGCGTGTGGTTGATTTTCTTTCCGACTGGGTGATTTTCGTACAGAAAACATCCGCTTCGCTGCAGGGTCTCGGGCCAACAGGATGTTGGTCACGAAGGCGTTATCGCAGGACGTGATGCTCTTAGCCTTCGTTCCTCTATCGCTAATCCCCAAAGAGTAGCCCCGTCTCCACTCCAATCAACTTATATCAATTGCCGCTGTCGCTTCATAGGTAATTATAATGATTACAAATTATTTTATATAATAGGAGGGTCTTTTTAATATGTCCTATATAAACGAATTACTGAATTATATTGATAGTGCTTCAATCGAGATTTTACTCGAACTCTTTTTGGTAACGACCTGTATTTCAACCATAATTTATTTAGCAACTAAAAACCAATACATTTCGTACTTATCGTCTGCGCCAATATTTTATTTTCTTTCAATAAGTTTCAGCAACAATTCACACTTCATTCTGCTCGTCTTAGCAATGACAGTTCAAGCCTCTGTTATTTTATTTATCCAGAAGAAGAATTTACTAAAGGTAATAACAATGAAAGACAAAGCTCACGACAGTATTTAACATGATAAAATAAAGGACTTGTTTTTACGATTTATCAACAAGTCCTTTTACTCTTTTATACTATCAATTTAATATCCTCTAACACTGCTTTTAATGCATCTTTATTTCCATGAATATCTGATAGTACTGCTATTTTCACCTTAATTAGTTCTACATTTCTGGAGCTTCCATACCGAAATTTGTCCATTCTTCTTTAGCTGGACCATAAATGCCTGGGACAGTTAATCCCGCCTGTCGCATAAGAACCGTCATTTGTCCACGATGGTGATTCTGATGTTGAATCAAAAACATTAACAGTGTACCAATTCGCATTTCTTGACCGAAAAAATTGATGTGCTCGTGAAGGGTTTGATCAGTCCAATTGGTTTTTACAGCTTGCACAAACGCATTATTGACTTGAGAATAGCTATCTGCAATAAATTGTGCTGAAGTAGGAACAGGATAATCTTTGGTTGGACCTTCAAATGCTAAATTTGAATTTGAATTAATGATGCGAATTGCAGCAACAGTATGCCAAGCAATACGTCCTAAAGTCCAATTTTCAGACGTTATTTCCTGTTTAAGTGATTCATCAGTTAGATTATTCAATAACCTCTGTGTACAATTTGCCTCGAACTCCCAAGACTTAAAAAAATCATTTAAACTCTGATACATAATAATCCCCTCTCTTTTCTTAAAAGTGACGACAACAGAAAAGTGCTCTCATCGTAAAGGAAATGTTTATAGATTAGTAGAGGTTTTCAATATATTTATTTAATTCTTTTTGATTAATCGATCCTTTTATCGTGGACATTAATTTACCTTTAGAATCAAATATAAAAGTTGTTGGATAAGCAAATATTTCAAATGATTTTTGAAGTGTACCATCTAAATCAAGAAATATAGGAAAATTCAAATTGTATGACTCTTGAAATTTCATGGCATTTTCAATACTATCTTTAGAAGTTGCATTGATCGCTAACAGCTCAACATTTTCAGGTTTATTTTTATAAAAATCCCTTAATTCAGAAGCTTCTTCTTGGCATGGTCCACACCAAGATGCCCAGAAGTTAACGATTAGGACCTTTCCATTGTATTCTTTAAATGTTGTTGATGATTCGTCTAATCGTGTTAACTTTGCATCAAAAACAAGCTGTTTTGTCCCATCTTCATTTTCTGCTATCGGATTGACTGTTGCTTCTTTTATGAATACATTTTTGAAAACAATCCCTACAAGTAATACGACTATCAAAGCTGAGAAATATAAACCTAAACGCTTTTTAATTTGCATAAATAATCACCTAAATTGCCCCTTTTAAATATCGTTTTTTTTAATGTACCTAGATTGAATTTTGATAAGCTAATATTAAATTTTCTTTGGCTTTCTGACCTGCTAATCCAGTTTTTAATAATTCATCTGATGTTTGATGATCTAAAGTTTTTGTGAATTGGTTTAATAGGTTATCTTTCAGCACATCGGGCATCTCCCCTGTGCTTTGATCTGTATCATGCCCCTTTGGTAATTTAGTTTCTTTAATCATTACTCTTTCCCCATCTAATTTAGTTACATAATGACGAATATAACCACCTTCTCTTTTAATTTCATATTTTGCTTTTGCCAGCTTATTTTTATCTAAAAATAAATCTGGAGATAGTCTATTAATCTCACTTTTTCTAATCGTATGTATGTAATTATTATTTGTAGATTGGATCCTCATTTTAGTGTCCTCTTTCATTCGTTTTTTCGATATTCAAAGTATAATACTTAATTAATTGCCCATTATGTAAATCAATTACCATTTTAACCAATTTAATTAATTCGGTCTACTCTCTATAAATCGTAATAGCTATCCCCTGCAAAAAATTCTTTCGAACAAATCAGTAGTAATTCTCATATTAATATTGCGAAGATTATCTTGATGTTCCCTTTATAACTGGTTTAATCACGAAATCCATTAGATGAAAAATTTTCCACATAAAGATTGACCTCCGAATTTGTCCAATGTTATATTTACTAATGCAGTAATTTACTAAATTACTAAAAATTAAATTAACAAAGGGAGATGTAATTGTTGAAAATACCTACACATTTAAAGCATAAACCTGTTATTGTTGCTGAAAATTACGCCAATATAGATGGGCGCACTGCTTATCATACAGATGCACAGGGGCTCTCACTTGGTTTAGCTCAATGGAATGACAGAGGCAAGGTTGATATTTCTGCTAAAGTGTGGCGTCATACAGGTGGTAAATGGTCACGTCAATCGGAGGAATTACCACTTCATCGCGTGCTTGACCTCGCTATATTAGTATGTGAATCTCAGCTTCATTTTAAGGAAGCTTATCGCTACGATCATTTATATGATGAAGAAAATCCTGTTATTAAACGTGTTGGCTTACAAGGGGATGCAATGACAGTAGAAGTATGTACAGAAAATGAACAAATTAAAGAAGATATTAAGCTCTTTAGTCAAGCTTTAAGTGCGGATGGTGAACTAATTGGCGAACGCCTGCGCACGCTATCACATATTTTAAAGGAAATGGGTTATTAAAACCCAAGAGGGGATAAAAATGAACCAACAAATTTTACATGATGATAAGAAACTGCAAAAAGCTTTTTTTAACTTTTTAATCCCGATTATGCTAGCGAATGTGCTGCAGTCACTAGGGCAAGTCTTTGGCATGTTTATCGTTGGGCGCAATTTAGGTGTTGATGCGCTAGCGGCAATTTCAGCATTCTTTCCATTCTTCTTCTTTTTAATGGCATTTGCTATTGGGATTGGCTCAGGTAGCTCGATTTTAGTAGGGCAAACTTATGGGGCTGGCAATCATGAGAAGATGAAGGAGGTTGTAGGGGTAACTTTAGCCTTTACAACGATTTTATCGATTGTCGTCGCGATTTTTGGTGGCTTTTTCATTGAGTGGATTTTACGCTTTATGCAAACACCTGCAAATATTTTAGATATGAGTATTAGCTATGCTCAAATCTTATTTTTCACACTACCGATTATGTTCTGGTATATGGTGTACACAACTTTTATGCGTGGTGTAGGTGATTCTAAAACACCCTTTTTATTTTTAGTCATAAGTGTTATTTTAAATATCGCATTCCTACCACCATTAGTTTTCGGCTGGCTTGGTCTGCCTAAGTTTGGCTTAAACGGTGCTGCTTATGCTTCTGTTTTATCGAATTTGGTGACGATGATATTGTTATTTGCCTACTTGCATAAAACAAAGCATATTTTACGCTTAGACAAATCGATTTTACAGCATTTTAAATTAAAGAAGGATATTTTAGCTTCATTATTAAAATTAGCCATTCCAGCAAGCATTAGTATGGTTGCGATCTCTGTAGCAGAAATTGCTGTAATAGGCTTCGTTAATGTTTACGGCTCCGATGCTACTGCCGCTTACGGTGTTGTCAATCAGGTCGCTAGCTATGCACAGGTGCCCGCGATGAGTATTGCTATTGCGACATCTGTATTTGTGGCGCAGGCTTTAGGGGCAAACTCTACGGATATGATTAAAAAAATTCGTCAATTTGGTGTGCTCGTTAACTATATTTTAGGTGGCGCGATTATTTTAATAATGTATTTATTTGCGGAGCCTATTTTATCTTTCTTTATTGATAAACAGGATACGGTACTTATCGCCAAGGATTATTTATATATCGCGTTTTGGAGTTATTTAATTTTTGGCCATACACAAACCGTTTCAGCTACAATGCGAGCTACAGGTGTTGTCTTGTGGCCTACAATTTTCCTAGTCATCGCAATTTGGGTAGTCGAGGTACCATTGGCGTTTATTTTATCGCACTACACGTCATTCGAACTAAATGGCGTTTGGATCGCTTACCCTACTACCTTCTGTGTGCATTTTGTATTACAATACGCATACTTCAAGCTAGGATGGCAAAAACGAACATTAAAAGCAATGCTCAGCGATTGATTTTTATGTTCGAGTCTGTAGACAAAGTTATATGTAACTTTGTCTACAGCAATTTTATATAGGTATTTGGGGTAAATAGAATTTGTTGATTTCCCATTATTTAAGCTTGATTAGGTGGAATTATTCCCCAAACAAGTAGGAGAAAGAATACTAACCCAATTAAAAAGAATATTAGTGAAGTAATAAATATCGGACCTATTTGATAAGTGAACTGTTCTCTTTTCTGAATTATGCCTGTTTGCCCACTAACTTGAGATGCAAATAATCTAGACATAGCTCCCCCACTACTTGAAAAGTAAAAAGTACCCCCAGCAAAAACTATACCAGTGAAAAACATTACCTCGATAAATCTTACGGAGAAAAATGAAGCAATAAAATACGTAATTAAAACTTCCACAATAAATGCTATTATCATAATTATCAAATTTTTCCTACTCATATAAATCCCCCTACTCTTCAAAGTTTATGCTTCTTACTCTGTATACGATTTAAATTGTATTAAGTTCTAATTTTACACTTATTAACCAATCCGTTTTTTCTTTACAACACTTCTTTTTTCGCATAAAAAAAAGGCATCCTAATGAAAGGATGCCTTTTCTATGGTTACATCATTAAAATTAAAGTTTTACGATGTTTGTAGCTTGAGGTCCACGTTGGCCTTCTTCTACTGAGAACTCAACTTTTTGACCTTCTTCAAGTGTTTTGAAACCGTCACCTTGGATAGCTGAGAAGTGAGCGAAAACGTCATTTCCACCTTCTACTTCGATGAATCCAAAACCTTTTTCTGAGTTAAACCATTTTACTGTACCTTGTGCCATTTTGCATGACCTCCATTAATAATATTTAAGTAAAATCATTTTAATTCAAAAGAAAAAATCCACATATTACAAAAAGCATCAAACAAAACACGATTACTCTTTGTAATATGTGAATTTATTGTTCTCTTGAAAACGATTTTATTATACTTAATATATAAGAAAAAATCACATTTGTCTAGTGTAAAAGAAGATTTTCTAAAATTTAGTTTCTTATTTGCCCGCTTTGTTACAAAAATAAGTTCAACTATGAGGTATATTTAATCCTTTTTAGATCAATGTAATCCTTTAGCGGCGGATGTTTTTTGTGCGAAAGCGTAGCGGCAGCAACGTGTTCTGTCTGTGAGAAAGCGTAGCGTTCAGTAACAGCACGAGGTTGGTCACGAAGGTTTATCACAGGACGTGATGGTTTTAGCCTTCGTACCTCTATTGCTAATCCCCAAGGAGTCGCTCAGACTTCACTCCAATCAACCACTTCACGTTGCATTTATCGTATCTTCTGAAATGCCACCCTTATTTATAGTGCTAAAAGAAGTTTAAAGTGTTTCATATATAACTTGTCCCATTTGAGTGACGTCATAATCTCCTAGTGCGACTACTTCTGATTGGAAATCTGGTGAATTTAAAATCTCTTTTACCGATTCAACTAGCAGTTGGTTTTCGGGTGTTTTTAATAGGACAATATCATAACGTTCTCTAATAAGTGGTATAAAGTCAACCTCTATGAGTTTTGATATTTTTTCAATACCTATTCCAATGTCTGCATGCCCTTTTGCGACAGCAGAAGCTACATCTATATGGCTCATTTCTTCTTCGTTATACCCTTCAATTGAGGATGGAGATATGTGATGAATACGTAACTGTTCATCTAGGAAAGTACGAGCACCTGAGCCTTTTTCACGATTCATCAATTTTAGTGATTTAGTCTTAAAATCATCCATTGATTGAATTTGCAATGGGTTTCCTTTTTGAACATAAAAACCTGCACGGCGTGAAATTAGATTGAGAAGAATATAAGAGTGACTTACAAAAATCTTTTTCAAATAAGGTGTATTATATTCCTCTGTATCACCATCGTACAAATGTAAACTCGCAATATCACAATCTCCGTTATACAACGCCATAACACCATTAAAGCTACCTTCATGCGAGCGCAACACTTTATTAGATTGTTTTTTCTCTATATATTTCCCTAATAAGTCTAAGGCTAAATCTTGGCCGCTAATAATAATCTTTTTATTTTTTGTCGAAGGAGAAGTCGAGGCAGTAGATGCAGCAGGAGTTGCTCCTGTCTTGTTCTTTTGTATATATAATTGTAAATCGGTTTTATCCACACGCATTTGTCGACCTACACGAAAAATGGGTAAATCACCCTTTTTCACTAAATCGTAGATCGTTAATTTTGATACCTTTAATAATTGAGCCACCTCTTCAATCGTATAGGAATGTTCATGTGACATGTAAAAAATCTCCCCTTCTGCTTCTATTGATTCTATAGTAACGTAATTATAATATTTTTAGACCATCACCATAACGTGTGGTTGATTTCCGTTCCGACTGGGCGCTTTGTTGCTGTCGCACAGAGCAAAGCTTCCTGGGGGCGTCCGATGAGCCGCTTGGGCCAACACGATGTTGGTCACGAAGGCGTTATCACAGGACGTGATGGTTTTAGCCTTCGTTCCTCTATTGCTAATCCCCAAGGAGTCGCCCAGCCTCCACTCCAATCAACTTATTTACATAGTATACGTTTAACAAAACTCATCTACAACTTTTGGTGATGAACCATATTTTTTACATCTTGAAAGTTTCTAGCGATTTGGTATTTCTTTTTTAGACATAACTAATTATAATTAGTTATGTCTTGTTATAACGAGTTATAAAAGGAGTATAATCAAAGTGAAAAAGTATTATAGTTTAATAGCTTCATTGGTACTACTGATTGGTATTTTAGCAGGTTGTGGTAGCCAAGGGAGCAACAACAAAACAAACGAGTCTGTTGAATTAACAATTTCCGCAGCAGCTAGTTTACAAGATTCATTAGAAGAACTTCAAAAAGCCTATCAAAATGAACACGATAATATTAAAATCACATTTAACTTTGGTGGCTCTGGTGCTTTACAACAACAAATTGTAGAAGGTGCTCCTGTTGATCTTTTCTTTTCAGCAGCAGAAGATAAGTTTGATGAGTTAGTACAAAAAGGTTTAATCGACAAAAAACAAGGAACGGATCTTTTAGCGAACGAATTAGTATTAATCGTTCCTAAGAAAAATGAAAAACAGATTCAATCATTTGAAGACTTATCGAAAGTTGATAAGATTGCCATTGGTACACCTGAAACGGTCCCTGCTGGCAAGTACGGTATAGAAACACTGAGAAACATGAACCTTTGGGAAAATGTAGAATCGAAAGTAGTCTATACAAAAGACGTACGACAAGTTCTTACTTATACAGAAACTGAAAATGTTGATGCAGGTTTGGTTTATAAAACAGATGCCCTTGTGTCAGAAAAAGTCAATGTCGTTGCTACAGCCAAAGAAGATACACATACGCCTATTATTTATCCTGTAGGTGTTATCAAAGATAGTAAGCATGCGAAAGAAGCGGAAGATTTTTATCACTATTTACAAAGTGATCAAGCGATGAAAGTATTTAAAAAATACGGCTTTCAAGGAACTCATTAATAGATGAGTACTGATTTCTGGTCACCTCTTAAGCTTTCTATTGAGATAGCGCTTGTGTCAGGAATAATTGTGATAGTAGCAGGTATTCTTTTTGGTAAATGGATGGCAAAACGCAATTTCAAAGGAAAATTATTTCTAGAAACAGTGTTACTTTTACCATTAGTATTACCTCCTACTGTAATAGGATTTCTTCTCATTATTATTTTTGGCAAAAACAGTGTACTAGGTAACTTGATTACATGGCTTTTTAACCAACCCGTTATGTTCACTTGGTGGGCCGCAGTCATTGCCTCTACTGTTGTTGCATTTCCTTTAATGTATCAATCAGCTAAAACTGGCTTTGAATCTGTTGATGTGGACATTGAGAACGCTGCACGTGTTGATGGTGCTAACGAATGGCAAGTCTTTTTCTTTATTTCTATCCCTCTTGCATTAAAATCAATTGTCTCAGGTGGAATTTTAAGTTTCACACGAGCTTTAGGTGAATTTGGTGCAACCTTAATGTTTGCCGGTAACCTTCCAGGCAAAACGCAAACTACGCCACTTGCTATTTATATGGCGATTGGTTCAGGTAACATGTCGCTCGCTTGGTCATGGGTGATTTGTATGATAGGTATTTCCTTTCTTATGCTTCTGAGCGTTCATCTCATTAAGGCATAAGGTGAAACGGTCTTCCCCCTACTTTTACAGGGTAAATATAGTAAAAGATGTAGTCGGTGCAAAGTAAACTGTACCAACTACATCTTTTCTTTTTATCCTCCACTAATGGGTGGAATAAAGGCGATTGTATCCCCTTCTATTACAACTGTTACATCTGTTGCAAATTCCTCATTTACTGCCGTCATAACATGTTGTAAATTAACTTGTGGATATTGTATTTCCATCCATTCTTTAATTTGTCCAATTGTTCGGTCTGACAGGTCTACACATAATTTTGACTCACCGATTATTTCTTGTAAGTGAGCAAATAGTAATATGTTAATCACAAGATTCCTCCTCACTGATTGATGGATTTCCTTTTGGATAAGGGACATTTTCTAATTGATCACCAATCCATTCAGTGCCATCTTCCCAATACTCTTTTTTCCAAATAGGCACAATTTGTTTAATACGGTCAATCGCAAATTCATTGGCTTCATAGGCTATTTTACGATGTGGTGATGAAACCGCAATGACAACGGCAATATCCGAAATTCCCAAATGACCAACACGATGTGTAATGGCTACTTTCGCTTCTGGCCATCGCTCTTGTATTTCTTTAGATATTTGTTCGAACATTTTAATAGCCATAGATGGATAGGCCTGATATTCCAAATGTAGTGTTTTCTTGCCTTTCGTCATTTCACGTACTGTTCCGATGAAAACAGTGATTGCACCAGCATTTCGATCTGTTACTTTTTGTCTAACTTCTTCAACATCAATTGGTTTATCCATGATTTCAAACAACGATGTAGTCATGATTTTCTCCTCATTTCCTGCATAAGAACTTCCATATATTGCGCTTTTTCTTGAATTGAATAAGTTGGGTAATCTAACGGTTTCCTAAGTGGATATGTCGGCCAATAAAGAACACAGACGATATTGCCTACCTTTTCTAGCAAGGATTCATCTTCCTCCTGTCGCAAAAGAACAACCTTCGGATAGTCTTCATTTTTATAGCCTTCAATGAAAATAAGATCCATATTAAATGTTTCATAAATAGCTAGTATATCAGCAAGCTGAAAGTTACTTTGGTGAATGCTCATGCGCAAAGTACCTTCTCCCTCAACTGCTGTCACACTTGCGCCAGCCTTCTCATGACGAACACTATCTTTTGAACTTTCTATCATAGGGATACCACCATGTCCATGATGCTTGATTGTTCCTACACGAAAGCCTTCTGTAGTGGCTTGAGTAATGAGTTGTTCCATTAACGTTGTCTTCCCACTATTTTGATAGCCTACGATTTGTAAGATTTTTCGATGTTGCCCCATGGCCACTCACTTCCCTGCAAATCTTCTAATAATAAAACAACAACTTGCATTCCTTTTTCGTATCCACGTGATCCACCTGGTAATACAATAAAAGAATTGGCTTCTGCTAAGGAAGAAACGGCACTAGATTTATCGAACCCTGAAGGAACTGCAACTAAATGACCGTTTTCGTAAGACGCATTCGCACGCACAAAACGGGTAAACGGATTCGGTTTTTTAAAGTCCGCATTTAAAACAGCCTGCTCTCTACGTAAATGTGGTTGCTTATTACCAAAAGCTGAACGAATAATAGGTCGTGTAAATAATTCAAAACCAACATAACAAGCTGATGGATTACCTGAAAGTCCAAATAATAATTGACCATTTCGAGCCGCAACAGTTGTTACACTGCCTGGTCGCATTGCTACTTTATTAAAAAGTACTTGTGCGTCAATGGCTTCATAAATAGCAGGTAAGTAATCATAATCACCTACTGATACTCCTCCTGTTGTAATCAAAATGTCTACTTCCTGAAGAGCTTTTTCAACAGCTTGTATACATAAATTTAGATCATCGCTAAACTTACCAAAATATTTGACGGTTGCCCCAGCACGTTCAATTTGAGCCATTATCATATATGCATTGCTATTACGAATTTTCCCTGGCTGCAAAGCATCACTCGGTTCTAGTAATTCACTTCCTGTTGCAATTACGCCAACGATTGGTTTTCGAAAAACAGGTACTTGATCATAACCAAAAGTAGCAAGTAATGCGACAACACCTGGATTGATGTATTGTCCTTTTTCCATAAGAATTGCGCCTTTTTGAACGTCCTCTCCCTTATAGGAAATATTTGTTCCTGTTTCATAAGAGCGTTTAATCGACATATAAGATTGATTGTCTTCTTCAAATGTGTGCGTTAATTCTAGCATAACGACTGCATCACATCCGTTAGGGATAGGAGCTCCTGTCATAATGCGCACCGCTTCTTGATTACCTACTTCTCTCTCATATACATAGCCCGCGCCAATTTCCCCTACTACTTTAAAGGTTACTGGATTGTCCGAACTTGCCTCTTGACTATCAACCGAGCGAATAGCATAGCCATCATAAGGTGAACGATTAAAGGCTGGTACATCTTGGTCTGCAGCTACATCTTCTGCTAAAAAACGTCCATGTGCTTGCTGTAGTGAAACGACCTCTATTTTTTCTTGGAATGCAAACTCCATGACACGTTGAACAGCTTCTCCAACAGCAATTGGTTTTCTTTTTTCTAACATTTTAGAACACTCCTTTATCCGAATAAACGATAATAAATGGTTTTAGCTTTTTGTATATCTTGTACACCGTGAATGACAACTCGTCCATCTTGGAAAATCACTAGACGATAATCTTCTGCTTGGCAAGATAATAAATAGGGATTTTGCTGAATATCACCATAGGGACTAAGTTTGATAGCGAGCTGATCAAAATTATAGTGAATCGGTTTTGCTGGACGTATTTGAATAGCATCGCGACCACATAGTACATTTAACTTTGTTTGATTTTCATATGATAAATACGGATAGGTCGGATTTTTGCCACAGGATGGACAGTCATGATTGCGAATTTTTTCTACGTTTATTTCATAGTGTTGGTTTTGCCAAACATCAAAAGTTAAATAACTTTTTCGTAATGCTTCTTCATCGCCTACTAAAAACTTTAATACCTCAGCTACTTGATAAGCTGCGACGATTTGAACAGTCGGACTTATAATTCCTACTGTATCGCATGTCATCCCTGTATTAGGCATCGCTGCTAGCAAACAATGTAAGCAAGGTGTTTTACCTGGCACAATCGTATAAGTAGCGCCATAACTACCAACACAAGAACCATAAACCCAAGGGATTTGATATTTTTGTGCAAGATCGTTCATCATAAAGCGAATATCGAAGTTGTCCGTTGCATCCAGCATAATATCTACATCTGCAAGCAGTGGGATTATTTGCTCTGTACACGCATCAAAAATATATTCGTTAATTTCTACCTCTGCGTTAATGCTTTGTAGTCGTTTTTTTGCAGCGATTACTTTAGGAACTTTTTCTTGCGCATCTCGTTCGGTATATAGTTGTTGTCTTTGTAAATTACTCCACTCTACATAATCACGATCAATAATCGTCAATTTTCCGACGCCTGCCCTTACAAGAGCCTCTGCGCTAGCACTGCCTAAAGCACCAACTCCTATCATCAGGACATGCTTTTCTTTTAGTAGTAGCTGCCCGTTTTCTCCGATTGGGCTGAATAATTGTTGTCTAGAATATCTATTATGCATAAACATTTTTGCCTTTCTTTCTATGAATTTTAGTTTGACCTTTTAATATATAGCTTTATAATAAAAGCAATGTTTTTCAGCAAAAACAAAAATCAACTCTTTAAAAGGAGGTCTTTTACCTTGCATCCCACACATAGTGAACTTCCTATACGAGCTGCCATTTTAACAGTAAGCGACACACGCACGAAGGCGGATGATCGTGGTGGTCAGCGTATTCAATCATTACTTCAAGAAGCTTCATTTGAATTAATAGACTACCAAATGTCAAAAGATGAACCTCTTGAAATCTCAAACCATGTACAAAAATGGTGCGATGATCAAACCATTAATACCATTATCGTAACAGGAGGAACAGGATTTACACCGAGAGACCAAACTTATGACACGATTCTCCCTCTTTTCGAAAAAGAAATGATGGGATTTGGTGAATTATTCCGAACACTCAGCTATGAAGAAATAGGCCCAAAAGCCATGTTTAGTCGTGCAACAGCGGGTAGTCGCGATAAAACAGCTATTTATGTACTACCAGGTTCCACTAATGCCGTGACACTTGCCATGACAAAACTGATTCTTCCTACTGTGCAACATTTTGTCGGTGAGTTGAATCGCATATGAAAACGGCTGGTGTTGTCTTAGCTGGCGGCCAATCTTCACGGTATGGTCAACCGAAAATGTTCGAATTTTTTGCTGGTCTACCTTTATATAAGCACAGTCTCATAGCCTTACAAAAAAATCAACTACAGCCTTTAATTATTGCTACAAATGCTAGCTTGCAATCAACGTTTGTAGAAGAAAATGTCCATTGGATCATTGAAGAACAGCCTCATCAAGGACCTCTGTTTGCCTTGCATAATATAATGACAAATTTTCCGGAAGTAGAGTGGTTTTTCGTAATAGCAAGTGATATGCCTTTTATTAATGCAGAATTTGTCCAAACTATGCTCACATTTATCGATGATCGTTATGATGCGATTGTTCCTAAACAAGCTTCAAGATTACAACCTCTTGCTGCTTTATATCGACGCAGTGCTTTGCCAATAGCACAGCAATTAGTCCAACAAAACAAGCGAAGTATGAAAGTCTTGTTAGAGCAACTTCAAGTATGTTATGTCCCATTTGAAGAAGAAAGCTCAACATTTATCAATATCAATTCTCAACAAGATTGGCTACAAACATTTGAAAGGAAGTCTAATAATAATGAGTAATTTTACACACTGGAATGAAGAAGGTCGCCCCAAAATGGTCGACATTTCAGATAAAACAATCACAAACCGTACAGCGATCGCTCGTAGTACAATCACGTTATCCGATGAAGTCTATCAAGCTATCCAACAGGGAGGCATTAAAAAAGGCGACCCTACGCAAGTGGCACAAATTGCTGGGATTATGGGCGCTAAAAAAACGGCTGATATTATCCCAATGTGCCATCCGATTATGTTACAAGGAACAGATCTTCAATTTGAATATACAAAAGCAGAGGATGGTTACGAACTACACATTCAAGCTACTGTAAAATGTAATGGTAAAACAGGCGTCGAAATGGAAGCACTAACCGCTGTATCCATTGCTGCACTGACTTTTTATGATATGTGTAAAGCCGTCGACAAATCTATGGTCATTAAAGAAACATACCTTGTTCAAAAAACAGGCGGAAAAAGTGGCGACTTTGTGCATAAATAAACAGAAAAAATCCGGCATTATTTTGCCGATTTTTTTCTGTCTTTTAACAAAAGTCACCAGCAACTAATACCACTCTATTTCGTCTACCCACCGATATGTGACATTTCAATTTTTGAGTTTTTCCTTTTTTCCATTGTCTGTTCATTTCGTTCATCGGAATAGCGATCTTCTCTATTTTCCCAAACATTCGAAATGCATTGGGTGATGGTTTCATCATCTTCCCCAGACCTTAACAAATCTCGGAGATTCGTTCCCTCTGTTGCAAATAAACACGTATATAATGTGCCTTCTGCCGAAATACGAGCACGCGAACAAGTGGAGCAGAAAGAATCTGTTACAGATGATATCACGCCAATTTCACCCTGAGCATCCTCATATTGATAACGCGTAGCCACTTCCCCTTTATAATTAGGGTCAACAAGATGCAAAGGGGAAAATTGGTTGACCTGGTCAGTGATTTCTTTCTTCGACACAACCTCATCCAGTCGCCAACCATTCGAATTACCGACATCCATATATTCAATAAAGCGCAGAATATGCTGTTTCTCTTTAAAATACTCTGCCATTGAAATGATATCTTGCTCATTTTTTCCTTTTTGAACGACCATATTGATCTTCACTTGTAAACCCGCTTCTGCCGCTTTTTCTATACCTTCTAATACCGTTTTCACTTTTCCTCGATGGCCATTCATCTCGAAAAAACGTTCTTCATTTAGAGAATCTAGGCTAACAGCTACTCGTGATAAACCTGCTCTCGCCAATTCATTGGCATATTTTTTCAACAATGTGCCATTGGTCGTTAAGGCAATATCTTCTACGCCATCTATGCGATGTATACGTTCAATTAATGTCGGCAGATCACGACGTAGTAAAGGCTCACCACCAGTAATGCGTACTTTTTTCACACCTAATGAAACGAAAATCTTTACTAATCGCTCGATTTCTTCAAAACTCAATATTTTATCGGACGGTAAAAAAGCATAATCTGGACCAAATACTTCTGCAGGCATGCAATATTGACAACGAAAATTACAACGATCTGTCACGGATATCCTTAAATCTCTTAATGGTCTGTATAGTTGGTCTTGTAGACTAGTAATTTTAATCTCTTCCTTTCATTTTGATCAATTTCTAGGTAAGTGAATACGTTCTTTGTGTGTATAAATATTAAGTGCATTTTGACGAATAAAGCCTACCGTCGTAATACCAAGTTGCTCTGCCAATTGCAATGCTAATTCTGTTGGAGCCGATTTGGACAGCACAATTTCACAGCCAATTTTCGATACTTTAAGTAAAATTTCAGATGAAATCCTTCCGCTAAATACGATAATTTTGTCCTGAATGCTAATTTTGTTTTTTAGGCAATAACCATAGATTTTATCTAAGGCATTATGGCGTCCAATATCCATTCTACTTAATAAAACACCATTCGCATCACATAACGCTGCATTATGAACACCACCAGTTTGCTTGAATGTTTCGGCCAAATCTTGCATATCGCGCATTAAACGAAAACAATCATCTGTTGTAATACGCACATGAATGCCTTCCATTTTTTTAGCTACTAATGCATCATTAGCAAAAACAAAACCTTGGCGGCTCATGCCACAACAAGAAGTAATGTAACGTTTATTTTGAATTTGTTGAAAGTAAGGATTCACACGCTTTGTTTTAACATGCACAAAACCTTCTTTTTCTTGGTGCCAAATCGCTTCAATATCTTCGTAATCGCGAATAATTCGTTCAGAAGCCAAGTATCCAATAACCATATCTTCTACATACTCTGGTGTGCAAACCATCGTCACGAATTCTTGCTCATTAATCTTTACTGTGACTGCATATTCTGTGACAACGGTATCTTCTATTTCTTTGATTTGATTACCTTCAACACGTATTATTTCTCTAGTTACTGCGCGTTCCATATGGCATCCCCTCTATTCACTAATATTATCTTCAAAAACAAAGACAGAAATAGCAAAATCTTCTTCAATTTTGATATCTGAAAATAAATGGAGTAACTTAGTACCCATCAATTCTTCCATGCCTTCTGGAGGTGATTTAGTATACAAATCTTGAATCATTCTTGTACGTGCAGCATGAACCATTTTTAACCCTTCAGGCGTACTCGCAATAAATTTTTCTGTCGGTGTGATATTACCATATAAAGTTGAGACAGCCATGTTCTCTACGAAAACAGTATGAATACGCTCTGGTCCTTTTCCAAATATATCTTTGCGTAGTTTTCGAATAATGTCGTTGAACTCATGCACTTTTTTTGACATTTTAACGATTCTCCCAACGTAATTAATCTTTTTTTCCTATGTTCATGGGGGTTACCCATACAGTTTGTTAATAATATAGCAACTTAAATAAAAATTAAAGAGAAAATATCCAATGATAATTATTATCAGTTAATAAATTTTATTATAATTATTGTCCATTTTGACTGAAAAGGCTATAATAATGGGTATTACATATGGAATGAAAGTATTTTGATTCCTATGTCATGGTTTCATACAACTAAGTTTGAACTATAGGCATGGTGGTTTTAATATTTATATTCTATAGTTATATTGAATAAAAAATAAAAGTTGATTGAATTTTTAGCAAGGCCTGTTAAGAATTTTATCCACCATGAATAAATAGCATGTTAGTACATGCCTTTTCATGGTGGATTTTTTTATTTTTGAGCAATATCAACATCGACAACTAATAATTAATGTTTCTTCATCTATGTTGGTGTAGAAATTGGACAAATTGGGAAATGACATTATAACAAGACAATTTTTTAAAAGTAACAAGACAATCAAAATAAAACTCGTAACTCTATTCCCGATTTATCCTAAGTATTAACCTGTTGTCAAATAAGTCTCAAAGAGCAAAAGGAGGAAAATACTTTGACTACAATTAAAATTAATGGCCAACCGTATGATGTAGCTGAGGGAGCTACAATACTTGATACCATTAATCAAAATGGCATCGCCCATCCACAAATTTGTCATGTACCATCTGTTGATCCTATCGAAACTTGTGATACATGTATCGTCGAAGTGAATGGACAATTAGTTCGCTCTTGTTCAACAAAAGCAGTAAACGGCATGGATATCCAACTTACTTCTGATAAAGCGAAAGCTGCACAAACAGAGGCGATGGATCGTCTACTAGAAAATCATTTACTGTACTGTACTGTTTGTGATAATAACAACGGAAATTGTACATTACACAACACAGCAGAATTAATGGAAATCGAACATCAAAAATATCCGTATCAACCAAAAGTCGAACCACACGAAGTAGACATGTCGCACCCGTTTTATCGATATGATCCAAACCAATGTATCGCATGTGGACAATGTGTAGAGGTTTGCCAAAACCTACAAGTTAATGAAACATTATCTCTTGACTGGGAAGCTGAAAGACCAAAAGTAGTTTGGGATGAAGGCGTTGCCATTAACGATTCTTCATGTGTAGGCTGTGGGCAATGTGTTACCGTTTGTCCATGTAACGCATTAATGGAAAAATCAATGCTTGGTGAAGCTGGCTTTATGACTGGGCTTAAACAAGAAACATTAGATCCGATGATTAGTTTAATTAAGGAAGTCGAGCCTGGCTATAGCGGTATCTTTGCTGTTTCTGAAGTCGAGGCTGCTATGCGTAGTAAACGTACGAAGAAAACAAAAACAGTTTGTACTTTCTGTGGTGTAGGTTGTTCGTTTGAAGTTTGGACAAAAGATCGCAAAATTTTAAAAGTACAACCTTCTGAAGGTCCTGTAAATGCTATTTCTACTTGTGTAAAAGGAAAATTCGGCTGGGACTTCATCAACTCTGAAGAACGAATTACAAAACCATTAATTCGTAAAAATGATGCATTTGTTGAATCTTCATGGGATGAAGCTCTTGACTTAATTGCTACTAAACTAGGTGGCATTCAAAAAGAACACGGTTCTGGTTCTGTCGGCTTTATTTCTTCTTCAAAAATTACAAACGAAGAAAACTACTTAATTCAAAAAATGGCACGTCAATTATTCGAAACAAACGATGTTGATAACTGCTCACGCTATTGTCAATCTCCAGCTACAGATGGCCTACTACGCACAGTTGGTATAGGTGGCGACGCTGGAACGATCAAAGATATCGCAAAAGCTGGCCTTGTTATTATTGTTGGGGCAAACCCTGCAGAAGGTCACCCTGTTTTAGCTACTCGTGTAAAACGTGCCCATAAGTTACACGGTCAAAAATTAATTGTTTCCGACATTCGTAAACATGAAATGGCTGAGCGTTCTGATATTTTCATGCGTCCAAAGCAAGGTACAGACCAAGTATGGTTAATGGCTGTTACAAAATACATGATCGATCAAGGTTGGCATGATGAAGCCTTCATTAAAGAGAACGTGCACTTCTTTGATGATTTTAAAGATGTACTTGAAACATACACACTAGAATATGCAGAAAAAGAAACGGGCATTTCAAAAGAAACTTTGATAAATGTTGCTGAAATGATTCGTGATGCTGACGGTACATGTGTACTTTGGGGTATGGGTGTTACACAAAATACAGGTGGCTCATATACATCAGCTGCAATTTCTAACCTACTTCTAGCTACTGGTAACTATCGTCGTCCAGGTGCAGGTGCCTACCCTCTTCGTGGTCACAACAATGTTCAAGGTGCTTGTGATATGGGTACACTACCAAATCTATTACCAGGTAATCAAAAAGTAATAGACGACGAAGCACGTAAGAAATTTGAAGAAGCATATGGTGTGAAAATCAAACCTGAACCAGGTCGTACGAATATGGCAATGTTAGATGCGATCATGGAAGGTAAAATGAAAGCAATGTATTTAGTTGGGGAAGATATGGCACTTGTAGATTGCGATGCTAACCATGTAGATAAAGTACTTTCACAATTAGACTTCTTTGTTGTACAAGATTGCTTCCTTTCACGTACAGCACAATATGCGGATGTTATTTTACCAGCAGCACCTTCTCTTGAAAAAGAAGGTACTTTCACGAATACAGAGCGTCGTGTACAACGACTATATCAAGTATTACCAACACTTGGTGAATCAAAAGCCGATTGGGAAATCCTTCAATTAGTAGCACGTCGCCTAGGTGCTGACTGGAATTACAGTCACCCAAGTGAAATCTTTGCTGAAATGGCTAGTCTTGCTCCATTCTTCTCGCAAGCGAACTATGATGTATTAGAAAATTGGGGTAGCTTCTGTTGGGGTAGCAATGATGGTAAAGACACACCTTTACTATATGAGGATGGCTTTAACTTCCCTGACAAAAAAGCTCGCTTTGCTTTAAATGATTGGATCAGACCGGTTGAATATGAAGCGCAATATGATTGCCATATTAACAACGGTCGTATGCTTGAACACTTCCATGAAGGTAATATGACAAATAAATCAAAAGGTATTCAATCCAAAGTACCTGAAATTTTTGTTGAAGTATCACCAGAACTAGCAAAAGAACGCGGCATTGAAGATGGAGCTCTTCTTCGTTTAGTGTCTCCTCAGGGCGCATTAAAATTAAATGCCCTAGTAACAGATCGTGTACAAGGAAATGAACTTTTCTTACCTATGAACTCTGTTAGCAAAGATTCAGCGATTAATTTCTTAACGGGGCCAGCTGGAGACATCAATACATCGACACCGGCGTACAAACAAACAAAAGTACGCGTAGAAGTATTGAAACAAAAAGGAAAATCTCCACTTCCTAGAACAAACCCGCGTTATAAAAAACGTCATCCACAAAATGGTGTTGAGGTACAACGTAAATGGAATCGTCCTGGTTACGTTCACTTAACAACTAACGAAAGGGAGTGATTTCATGGCTGCACCAATTACGACAATTCAAAAAACGCAAGTAACAGAAGAGCAACTAAAAGAAGAAAAGTTAGAGAATTTAAAGCAACTTCTTTCTGAGAATGAAGAAATGGTGAATCAGGTCTTTACGATCATGGCAGAATTAAATGATATTGGAGCGCTAGAGGCAGCTACGAAACTACTTGAAGCAAAAGAGGATGTTGCACATATCGCTCTTGGTCAATTAACGCGTAAGCCTGTGACGAATATCATCAACAACTTAATGGGTGTTGCAGGAGCATTAACCGAATTGAATCCAGAAACAACAACAAAGCTTATTGAAGGCTTAAATACCGGCTTAGATGAAGCGAACAAAGCCGTTGAAACGGATGAAAAAGTTAGCGCCTTTAAGTTATTCAAAATGTTAAACGATCCTGATGTCAATCGTGCTGTAAACTTTGGCGTTCACTTCTTAAAAGGGCTTGGCAAAGGCCTAAAATAGGAAGGTGGTTTCTAATATGCTAACGAACGAACACATTTTAAAAACTTTGCAAAAAATCGATGACCCAGAGCTTCATAAAAGCATCGTTGACTTGAATATGGTACGCAATATTCAAGTCAACGGTACGGATATCTCACTTGATATTATCTTGACTATTCAAGGATGTCCTCTGAAAGCCAAAATCCAACAAGATGTTGAAGAAGCGTTGAAAGCAATCGGCGCATCAAATGTCTCCATTACATTTGGTTCTATGACAGATGACGAACGTCGTAGTTTAACAGCTTCTTTAAAATCAGAAAAAGTTACGGATAAAGGTATGCCTAAAATGCTTCTACCCGATTCTGGTGTCAAATTTATAGCAGTTACTAGTGGTAAAGGTGGCGTCGGTAAATCTACCGTGACGATTAACTTAGCAGTAGCTCTTGCCCGTCTTGGAAAACGTGTAGGTATTTTAGATGCCGACATATATGGATTCAGTATTCCTGCCATGATGAAGATTCAACAAAAGCCAACAATGATAGACCAAACAGCTATTCCAGTAATAAGTCATGGTGTAAAAATCATGTCGATGGGCTTTTTCACAAACGAAAACCAACCTGTCATGTGGCGTGGCCCAATGCTCAACAAATGGATTCGTAATTTCCTTGTTAATACACATTGGGATGAATTAGATTATCTCCTTATAGATTTACCACCTGGTACAGGAGATGTAGCCATTGATATGGCAGCAATGATTCCACAAGCACAAGAAATTATTGTAACAACACCACACCTTGCAGCTTCTCATGTTGCTTCTCGTGCGGGTCTGATGGCTCAACATACGAACCACACGATTCTTGGTGTTGTTGAAAACATGGCTTACTTTGAAAATTCAAATGGTGAAAAGAACTATCTATTCGGTCAAGGTGGCGCAGAAAAATTAGCAGATGAGCTTCAGACAAGTATCATCGCTCAAATTCCATTTGCGCAACCTGAGGAAAATACAGGTTCTTCCGTTTATGACGAAGACTCCATTATCGGTGAGGTATTTACCCACCTTGCAGAAGATATGATGTATCAATAAAGTGAAACTTTCATCAGTGGGCGGGTTTCTTCATCCCCCTACTTACCCATCAGGCTTTTGCAGGCAGTTAATCTCTCGCCTAAGAGCATGATAAAACACAAAAATCCTTGTCTCGTTTAACACGAGACAAGGATTTTTTAATGGAGCCATGTTCAAATTTGAAACACTCCCCTATATGTAATTCAATAACCAGCCTTTTTTAAAACCTGCATAAAATAAAAACGGTACGTATTTGTAACAAAAGAATCCAAAGGCAGCCCAACATTTAATTGATACTTTGTAAAAATAAAATAAAAACGCTTATCCCATTTTAACCGTAATAATTCCCCAGCATCTTCACCGTATTTCTCCGTAAATTCCTCAATTAAAGGTTCAATCATATAGTAGCAATAGTCTTTTAAGTTTGCGAGGGCCTCTATATCTTTCTCCTTTTGAAAACGTGTAATCCAATCTTCTAGTTGTTCATTCATGTTAAAATCCATCTCTCTTTTTTGAGTTTCTTCCTATTATATTATAACTCTTTTTATAGGTTTTCGCTTCTTTCGTTTCTTAGATATTTTGTTTTGGGTTGATAAAATAATGAGCTTTAAATCTATTCAACATTTGAGATGCTCACCTAATGAATAATAACTTGTTGATTAGATTGTATCCCCTTTTTCTGTAAAAAAACTTTTCATCATTGGGTTGGGAGTCCGAAAACTCATGAATGTTTTATTGTTATGTCAAAAAGTCAAATAGATTTTTGAATATCAAAATAGCTAATAATATGAAGTGTTAATAAGGATTTTTTTACTACGAAAGTTGAGTTATAATAAAAAGGTTATAGGTCTTTTAATAAAAGGAGTAATTACATGGCTGGAAAACAAATTAACCCAATATTAATTCAAGCATTAACAAATCAAGAAATCACTGAAATCCCATCATCCCCTACGTTCAAGTATTTAGGCGGGACATATGTAAAGTCAGTCGTCGATAATTTTAAAAAAGTAATGACTCAGCATGAAAAAAATGAAATCATGATGACTTGCAAAAGCTGTAACAAATCAGGCAAATATAATATTGGAACCATGTTCATCAAAGTTCCTACAAATAACCAAAATATACAGAAACCAGAACAACAGTACACTGGGTATTTCCGTTGTAAGCATTGCAATACTGCTGGACAGTGGGAAGAGTCGTCAGAGCTATATATGTTTAGCATTGCAGCTCTATTGGCACCCGATAACGAAAATAACTCTGTTCAATTTGGTGAAATGCAACTTTTTGATGGCACTTCACCAAAATATGCTACAGATGGAGAAGAACATCTCTTACATTTAATTTCCTCTTCACCAAGCAACGCTTTATTATGGAATAAACTAGGTAATTTATACATTACTGGTGCGAGACCTGAACTTGCAATAGCAGCTTTTGAAAAATCTATTGCTATCGATCCAAATCAAATAGAGTCACACCTGTCTATTGCCAATATTCTTAAAGACATTAAGGATTATCAACATACTATTCATCATTTGCATCAGATGATGTTATCCGCAGAGCATTATGAGCATCTTAATGCAAATCGTTTAAGAGAATTATTAGCGTACGGAATTTGCACAAGTTTCATCACTTCGGTTGAATCAAAACAGAAATATTCACCGCTTCCTACAAAAGAGCAAGTAATGTCAGCTGATAGAGAAATTAATCTAGCTACTGAAGAACTCCTTCAAGGTATTGAATTATATTCTGATGACGTAACTTCATTTTATCCGCTCGCCGAAGCATTTATGGGAAAACGAGCTCAAGAGTTAAATTAGAAGATACTATTAATTATACTAAAAGTTCCAGCTGGGGCTTTGCCGCTGACGCGCAGAGCAAAGCTTCCCGGAGACGTTCGATGAGCCGCTTGTCTTTCCATTTTCTATCCTTGTCAAACGTATTCTTAAAAAAGGTAAAGCGCCTCATTCCCTTCCTGTTTCCATTCGTTGTAGGAAAAATAAAAGTAACTCATTTTATCTCCCTGCCATACCGATAACGCAATAACAGAACTTAGTATGGCTGCAGGTGGGAATCAAAAATGTACATGGTTAAACGAGCATTTTTGTACATACTAATAAGCGCATTTATACTCAATCAATCCTGTTGCTCCAGAAGTGGTTAACTTGCTAGTTTTGTTCCAGGTAACTTTTCAATAATGCTTAATTCAACCAATTTTGAAACTAAAGGGATTAAATTTATGAAACAGCTCAATCATTAATGTAATAAATTCTTTTAACTAGTGGATGTTAAAAATAGACATTCAGTTAATTTATGAGCCTTTGGTTATATTCAATCCACTTTTCCATTTCTCTCTCTACAGCTCGATTTTGCCATTCAAACCAAATACCTGAACACTCACTACAGTGACTATCTACTCCACTTTTTTTATGCATATCTTTACGTGTAAATACAGTTTTTTTACGACAGCTGTAGCAGTAAATTTCTAACTCTTTATCAAATTCCATAACGATCAACTCCAACATTTTTACACATATTTCTTTCCCTTTTTTATATAAATTATTCTAATTTACAAAAAAACATCACGGATGGTAGTGAGAACTTCAAAATTTATTAACCCAATAGAGGTTAAGTGCTATAAAATACATTTTTTCGGAAGTTGATCTAATCACATTAAGAATGAACAAGATGAAAAAAAGTGCCTCAAATCCTTGAAACAAAGGATTTAAAGCACTTTTCAGTTGATTCTAACTTGGCTCTTTTTGATCCTCACGAAGAGGTCTTCTTATGATTTATTAAAGCTAATCATTAACTTAATCCTGCATACAGTAGTCAGTCGCGACCTGCTTCATAAAACTTCTGCGCCACCATTGCCGGCCTTGTACGCGTGTCCGTAAAGTGGTCACCGTCGCCTACAATCAGGCGGAACTGCCCGAGCCGACTGGACATATTCGGATGCCAGCCGTAATTCTCTCCTCGTGGTAATGCGTTGTCTTGGTAGAAATAGACATAGCTTTTGGGCGTAGGTAGCGAGTAGAACGTTTTAAGATCCAGTTTCTCAAAAAGCGGCTTAGCCGGTTCTGGCGTAACGCTTTCATACATCCGTTTAGCTTCCTCTAAAGTGGCCGTATTAACGAACGAATCCCGAAACAGGGAAAACGGCATAAAAATCGTATCGTCCTTCGAACTGGCTCTGAGCTGTTCAAAACCTTGTATCATTTGGGGCGAGAATTCGTCAGCAACTGATTCTCCGTCTTTCAGTACGAACGCGTCCCAGAAGACAAGTCGCTTTATGCGATCCGGAACCTGTTCCGCAACCTTTTGAATGACTGATCCTCCGAAACTGTGCCCGACGAGAACAAAGTTACGTAGATTCCATTTTGTTATAAAATCAACGACGGACTGCGTGATCATCGCATGCGTGACATTTTTATTCGGATCTTCGCCATGACCTGCGTATTCAGGTGTATAGACGTCATGCCCTCGACTGCGCAACTCTGCAGCTACTCCATCCCAGAAGTGAGCATCAGCCCAAGCACCATGCACAAGCACGAAAGTAAGCCGTTGCTGTGAGGGTAAATGGTGTCTTTCATCAAATTCAATGGCACTATTGCTCCAAGGAGACCATCCATCAGAATAAGGTGGGTAATAAAAACTGTTGGGCATAGACCTATAATCGGGATAGGGAAGTTGAGGATAAGGAAACATGAGCAAGCACCCTTTCAATTCGACATATATTATCAGCTTATGCCCAATGTATTTGAGAGGTTCCCACAGTCAAATCTTCTAAATGTTGTACAGCTACGTTCATGGCAGCAATCCTTTCCTCGAGATTGCTTTAGGTTCCACTCTGGATGCTTTATAATGTTTTCACTCGAGTTTTCTAAACAATCTATAAAAGAGCTTCCCCATAATTTATGGGAAAGCCTTTAGATTACTCCATGCTGGCGCACTAAAATAAGAGAACAAATCTTTTCACTATTTTTTTATAGAGTAGATTATTTAATTTGATAATATGAAATTTAATTAGCGCGTTAAGGTATATTCTCGTGTTCC
Source organism: Lysinibacillus sp. NPDC096212 (assembly GCF_044763105.1). Taxonomy (NCBI): domain Bacteria; kingdom Bacillati; phylum Bacillota; class Bacilli; order Caryophanales; family Bacillaceae; genus Lysinibacillus; species Lysinibacillus sp. NPDC096212. Next base: position 51,420 of record NZ_JBIWFQ010000032.1, read on the forward strand.
ATCAAACGATGTAAGACCATCACCGTTAACAGTACGCGTTAGCATAATTTTATTATCTTTTAATTGTATCGTTCCGCTACCAGGGGCATCTGCATAACCGTCATGAAATGAAAATTCTGCATATCCCTGATTGTTCAATGATACAGTTACGGAATAGTCATCAATTTGACGGCTTTTCTGAGTGTATTCAAAAACATTAACAATATACTGATTATCTTTTATACTAAAATTTAAAGACATACCACCATTTTCTACAACATTACTATTACTCTTCCATTCTCCTACGTACTTATCAAAGTTGGTTGTAACTATTGGTGCTTGCTTGGTAGATGTTCGCTCTTCATTTTTTGACAAATAAAGCTTCACAAACTCATAGGAACGAGCTCTCGTGTATTCTACAAGCTTACTTGCTTTATCTATACTTTCCATCGCCCCACCTTCATTTTCTAGACCTGCCTCTTCTACTGCTAAATCTCTCTCTTTAATCCATTTCCGTTGAACCAAGCGGAGTTCATTAAATTCTTCAGTCGGGATGCTCATTTTAATATCCCCATAAAGCTCATTTAACAAATTATCCCACGCAATATATTTTTGATTTAACTCTTCTAAAATATCCGATGTGACTCCTGAATTACCCTTTGTATATGTTGCTACTAGGTTCTCAACATTAATTAATTTTTGCTTGTATGGATTAGTGGTTTCAATAGCTTGTACTTCTTCTGGGACTGTCTTTTCTTCTACTGATTTTTCTACTATCTTATTTCCACGTATATAATCATGTAACTTCCATGCACCATCTTCGTACATTAATTCGCTAATGTCTTCTCGTACGAAGTCGGATATAACATCATCAATATCTGCTATTACCTGTATATGATTGATCCCTTTTGTTTTTACTTCAATTTTAGTATATAGTGGTGCGCCCGGTAGGAATGTATTTTCACATCCGTAACATAGTCCGTATATAGTCGTTTTTAATTTACCTTCAACAAACTGTTTTGTAACATATTGACGTAGAGTTGGGGTCATCTCCTTATAAATTTCTTCGTTCATACCAATCCTAGCGACATCATACTTTGCATCCATTTCCCCAGATATTTCAAAAATAGATTTTGTAATCACAGCTAGTAAAGTTTTTATTTCTTCTACAGTTGGTTCCACAATTGCTTCTTTTTCTATTGTGGTTTTCTCCTTAGTTGGTGCTTCTTCTTTTATATTTTCTTTTGAATCACTGGAAAATACAAATGCAATTCCTATACAAGTAATCACAAATATAACACTACCAGCAAAAATCCAATATTTATTAATGTTCATCATTTTATCTCTCCTATTTAACACGATAAAACAACATTCTATTAAAGAATTACGGTAAAGGGCCACTTTTAATAAGGTGAATATTTCAGTTAAATAGAAGGAGAACTATCTAGTTTGCGCTGAAAGAAACTCCTATTGGGTAAACTCCATGATCAAAAATCCACCCTAAATCTTCTGAAATAATGCTCATTTCCCTCGAGAATATTAGTTATAATCTTCTAATCTCGTCTTTTATAGATTCCATTTCTCTTCTAGTTGATTTTAAATTATATATCATTTCTTTATTTTGATTTAGAAACTCTTCGTTTTGTAATAATATAGTACATTCATTTAAATTTAGGGCTGAGCCCTTTCTTAAATACTTTATGTTTTTTTGTATGATATGTAGTATTTATCCAACTCCCTTTTTTATAGCTTTGTAAGTAACCCATTACTAGGTTTTTTTCAAACTTTTAAAATACTCCCAACTTAATCGTTTTAAAAAAAACTTCAATTTACCTATTACGATAACTACTCCAATTACCAAAAATAAAAACTTTGTAAAGTCACTTATATATCCGTTTATCGTTTCAATTTTTATAGTTGCAGCATGTTCTGCGTAAAATTCACTTCTTTTTTCTACCAAGTTACAATTTAAGTAGGATAAAACCACCATTCTTCTCCAACCAAATACTTAAAATAATACTATAAATAACAAAAAAACACTATATTAAAACACAATCCTAATAAATTTTGAAATAGCTCGGTAAACTGTCTTTGTGTTGATCTCCATTGATGCAGCGATGGTATTCGCTTTTAAGTGACAAACTCCTGGATACTCTAATGAATGAGAAGCTAACTTGAAAACGATAGCTCGTTCTGATTCTGTTAGGTCATAGTAATGTACAGTCATGTGGTCCTCCACACTCTTATCCATATCTGCTATTGTGTCGAATGTTGTGTATTGTGCTAGATATTCAAATGCCACCGTTTTCACCTCACTCTCTTGGTCCTTGTACCAATTATTTAAACTTTTCTTCTACAGCTGCTAATCCTTCGTTTACGATACCCAATAGTTTAGTTGCAAACTCGACAACTTCACTGGATTCGCCGTACTTGATAGTTCCTTTCAAGTAACCTTTTACGGTAGATAATACGAGTGTTTGCTCTAATAAATAGTTAGAACGTTCTTGCTCGAGTTTGAAATAATTGTTCACGGACGCCCATCCCTTTCATAATTAATTAGTTATATTTTTTCCTTATTGAATTAAATATATATCCAAAAGGTTATAATAGCGAGTATTTTTCATAACTTTTTGGATATATTTATTTCAAATATGGATTGATTCATATATAATAGAGGCATGAGTATAACTGATAGGAGGGAAAGCAATGAATGAAATGGGTGAAAAAATTCGTATTGCACTTATTAAAAGAGGCATGACATTGACGCAACTTGCTGAAAAGCTTGAAGTATCTCAACCCAACTTATCGAAGAAGTTAAAACGAAATAATTTTAATGAAGAAGAACTACGAAAGATCGCTGAATTGTTGGATATGAAGTTTGAGGCGCATTTTGTAATGGAAGACGGTACGAAGATTTAAAACAGATAACTAAATAAGGTTGTCTGTTTTTTATATGTACTTTTTACTCAAAATTACCTAGAATGGTAATATAGAGGGAAGAATTACAAATGAAAAAATTATTCTACATAGGAGCCATGTCTGTATTATTACTTTCTGCTTGTGGCGTAGATAAAGCTGAAGATACTGATAGTGCTCAGGAAGAATCAGCGAAAGAGAAAGAGAAAGAGGCTGAACAAGCTAAAAAAGAAGATAAAGCTAAATCAAAAGAAGAAAAGAAAAATGCTAATAACAATGACGATCTTGCCGATAAAGCAAAAAAAATCATAACAGATAAACTTGGTAAAAAGAATAATCAAAAGAAGGATACTGTCAAGAGCTATGCTGTTACTAATGAAGATAACGGCAAAGGATTTATTATTGAATTAAATGCCAACGAAAACTTTTCAGTAAATATGACTAAAAAAGGCATGTGGATGGATTCGAAAAAAATTCTTGAGCCACTTAGTAAAATGAATAATTTCGAAAAAATTATCGTGCATTGGTATTACCCACTTGTTGATACTTACGGAAATGAAAAAGATGTATTAGTAATGTCATTCGACATCGACAAAACTACTTTAAATAAAATTAAATGGGATAATTTCTTAACTGATAATGTTCCGAATGTAGTTAATAATTACTTTGAGCATCCAGCTTTGAAAAATTAGTCACTCAAATGAGTGGCTTTTTTCTTTCGATATAGAAATCATTTGATTTATATTTCACATGATTTAAAAGTAATTCTACAACCTGTGTTTCATCAAATATAGTTTCATGTTTTCCAACTTAAATACTACCATTTAATAGAACAGTGAAATGTTAAATTTATTAATTAATACAAATTAAGGAAATTTATTAACATATTTACATTTGAACCGATAATATCCTTGTAACACAAAAAAATCAAAAAGGAGATGTACATATGAAAAAATATTTACTAGCTGTTGGAATTTTAACAAGTGGGTTGTTGGGACTAAATACAGCTGAAGCTTCAGAAATAGAAAAAGATACGATTGAAGCAGATCCATTAATTGAAAAGCTAAAAACAGAACACCCTGATTGGACTATTACACAGGTAACTTCAGATGAGGCTGCTAAAGTTAAAGAAGAATTAAAAAATAGTCCAGTTCTAAGAGGTCCAGCAGCACCATTAACAGCTCTTTATATTGACAAAGTAGTATCTCAAGTTGGAACAATCAATGAACGTACTGAGAATATTGGCTTGCAGCAAACTTCTCATGCAGTTTCAGGCACTGTTTCTGTAGCAGTTATGGAAGTTGGTTATGGAAATGACAATCAATGGTTAGATGATGAGCGTATTACTTATCAAAATCGTGATTATAAAATTAATGTAGCTAATATAGATACAAATAATGACAGAATTATAGATGCGTTTTATCATACAGTAACTTTTAATTCAGACTTAAAAATCTCAAGTGGAACTTCTGCATTATATAAGTTTAATTCTACTTCACAAAATTACCCTTGGAACACCATTGAAAGAACTATAAATATTCCACATTTATAATTCAAGAATCCATGGAAGAGAGGTGTATTTTTAAAATGGTTTCTATGGAAGATTTGAGTATAAGGTTAACTATCCTTCAAGGAGCTTACGGATATAAAGGTTTTACTGAACAAGTTGGCGAGAATATGTATAAAACTGATTTGAAAGCTTTTCAAGAAACAATAGAAAATGCAAAAGAACCTATTGATGCTAGTAAAGTTTCAAAGTTATCATCTGATCAAATTAAAGTGTTACAAGGTGCCCCAAGTGGTAGTTGGTTAGTTCCTTTATTGAATAGAATGGGACAATTAGGGATGATTGATTTGCGAGAGGGTCTAGTAAACCCTAAATTATTCCAATATACTTCGACAATAAATGCTTATAAACGATCGATTTAAGACATTTTAACGGAAACACAAAAACCCAGGACTCAAAATTAATTGAGTACCTGGGCATTTTGTTCAAAATACGATTTTTTTAGAACTTATGTAGCTCTATAAAGAAGATTGTTTGCATTTTCTGTAGCAAAAACAGATTACAGTGTTGTGTCACAGTTAATAAACAACAACTTCAAAAGATATATACATACCATTTGTGTAATGTTTATGAACGACAGCTGTTCCACGCTTCAATGGCTTAAGCGAGTTACCAGTTAAGGAAACTATATTAGCACCTGAAATAATTTCTACTTTACTAGTATCAGCAAAAATATGCCTTTGACTCATCGGCATACTTATGTATGATGTATTATAAAATCTATCATCTGGTAATTTACAATTGGGACTTGCAGCAGATGCTTGCTGTGTTGTTGTATAGAAAACCCTATGTTAATTTTGGCTTTAACTACAGGGGTTCGATATGGTGAACTTGTGGGGTTATGTATTGAAGATTTGGACTTTAAAAATAATCAAATTAAAGTACATCGCCAATGGAAATATAAAGAAGGCGGCGGCTTTGGTCCTTTGAAAACTGAACAATCAGAGCGTGTCATTAGCGTTGACAAATTAACGATGCGTACTTTAAAGCAACACTTAAAGCTTGTCGAGAATGATTTAGAAAATGTAAATAAGCTTGTCTTCTATGACCCTTCTTCGGATATATCCGTTGTAACAAATGATCGTTTAAATGACACGTTACGTTCTATTTTAAAACGATTAAATATTAGTCCTCTAATCACTGTACACGGTCTAAGGCACACACATTCAAGTATATTGCTTTATAAGGGCGTTTCTGTTCTGTATGTCTCCGAACGCTTAGGACACGCTAATATCGATATTACTACTTCTACTTATGCCCACGTGTTAAAAGAAATGCGAGAGCGTGATTCAGAGCAGACTAGTCATATCTTTGAAAAACTCTATCTTAAATAATCAAAAATAACAAAGTAATATATATTCTTAACCCAACAAGAAATATTCCATAATAAATACAACAATTTATCATTATAGAAGACGATAGTTCATTATACAAAATACGTAAAATAAACTATCGTTTTTTATAAAGCACTATTTTGAATATAAAAAGTGAATCCACCTTGTGTGAGTTGATGTCGATAAAAATTCTTATTTAGCTGCCCGTCTAAATTTACTCTAATCTACACTCAAAACCTTTATATCTCAATAACAACTCCATCTTGATTGGATAATTCAATAACTTCTAACATATTAACATTCGTTATTTATCTTTAAAATTGCTTTATTAGTAACTTCAACTAATTCTTTTAATGCTTCTTTATGAAATATAGGTAATGCTTCTTTAAAATAATTCAAGGATTTATTTTTAATAAAATCATCATTATTCATATTGAATAAATCACTATACAATTGCCCTAATTTCAAATTAATTTTGGCCAAATCTATTGTATTGAGTTTATTTTTATAAACTTCTTCCGCTAGCTCAATATAATAAATGGAGTTATTTATATTTTCTTGTTTATCTTTGAAGCTAGCCATTAAATGATATGCATTCCCTAATTGATAGTTCAATTGTGCATTTTCCATTGGATTATCCGCCATTGTAAATATTGAGAGTGCTTCTTTAAATGCTTCAATAGCAAGTTTCAAATCATTCTCATTATTTGTAATTTCTGTTTTACGAAGATAATTGATTCCAGATATTTTTGAGGAATACGCAAAATCAACTGGAAAGTTATCACGAGTTCTAATTTGTAATGCTTTTGATGAAAATTTGATTGCCAATTTTATATTATTTTCTGGATTTTCTTTATAAGATAATTCTCTATAAGAATTGCTCAAATTATGGTTAATTAATGAGTAGTTAATAGGATAATTTTCAATCCCATATACAATTAACGCTTTCTCTAATAATTCTATAGATTCTTTAAGATCCAATACATCAGAAGTCAACTCATATTTTTCTCTAAGTACTTTGGCAACATTAACTATAGTATTAACATATAATGTACTACACTTGTCTACATTTTCTAATATCTCATTATACAATTCTAGCGACTTCTCTAGATTATCGTATTTATCTGAAATAATAGATAAACTTACGTAAGTATTCCCCATACAATTCAGAGTTTGTAAATATCCTTGAAAATCCTTTTCTTTCCCAAAAGTGATATTAGATTTTTCATAAAATGTTAATGCTTTTAAATAGTTATCTTTACTATTTCTAATCTCTGCAATTCTACAATAAGCAATACCTAAATTCGAATAATTATCAGCTAAACTTTTTTTATCCTCTATTTCTTCAAAAACTTCTATCGCTTTATTATATGCATTAATTGATTTTAGCAAGTTTATCTCACGGTCTTTTTTTCTAGAATATAAAGTATAAGCTTTTCCTAATTGTCCATTAATAAAACCATATTGTGAAGTATATTTATTTTTTGATATATCTTTCAAAATAGCCTCGTATATTTGAATGGAATCCTGTAAAAATCCTTTTTCGAAAAAAACGTTTGCCTCAATAATTTTATTTTTCAAATCTTTCTCAGAAATATTCGATTGAACATTCTGATTTACAATTTGAAGTACTGTTGAATCTTTAATATCTCCTGTATTAATAGACTGTTCTAAGTCTTTATTATTCGTATCTAAAAACTTATCCGATTCTACCTTCGAATTAAAAGTTTTTCTAAATATCTCCTTTAGATTCTTCAATTTTTAGTATCTCTTCCTGATTGAATAATAGTTGAATTGTTGACATCACGAGTATTCATTGTTTGTGATATATTCTCACCTGAATTGGTACTTTCAATTTTATTAGAGTTGCTATTTGAGTATTGGTAACGAACAAGCCCAATTATTACTATAATTAAATAGATTATTATGAGGATGCAAAGTATATAGATTAAAGAATGCGGCAAAGAATCTTTAATAAAACTCAAAATATTAAAGTTAGTTAAAGTCATAAGATCTGATCCTATACTTAGTGCCCCAAGAATTATTACTGCCCCTATATACCGAAATGGATATAAGAATATTTTTAACAATATTAGTTCCTCCTAAAAAATTTATTAAAATAAATATTTGAGTCAGTGCAAAAGTTATTTCAAAAACTAATCTAGTTTTCCAATCTTGTTGTATAATTCTCGACAACTCAAATATAAAGCTATCCATATTATACCACCTTGATTATTAAAAATATTTAATATGTTTTTTATTTAAAATAATGAAATAAGATTCCATTTTTATTAGGTAATATATTCTGCTCTAATAAAATATCCATAAATTAAAATAGAGAATATCCGTATGTATCACACTCGTGTCCAAAGTTCATTATTCATAATTAAATCTTGTGTAGAAAATGTGTAGAAACCTTTCATTTTCTATCCTTTTTTAACTTTTTCTCAAAAACAAAAAAGCACCTCAAACCCTTGATAACAAAGGATTTGAGGTGCTTTTCTGTTGGTTCTAACTTATTCTATCGGAACCTGATTACGTCCCAGGAGGACATACTACAACGTTGATATATCAACTGTTTATACTTATAATGTTTACCTTTTGTTTACCTTACTTTTTAGACCACCCATCACGGAGTGGTCTTTTATTGATTATTGAAATAAACATCCGTTATTTAAACAATAGCTATGTGTTAATCACTGAATTAGAACATTCCCTAAATATTGAGCATATCCAGCTGAAATAGTAAATTCAACTTCTAATACATAATTCCCTTTATCTAATGGGAATTGGAATTCTCTAAAGTCATCTAAAGCAAGCTCGGTTCGTTTGCCATCTTTTAATAAGGCAATAGTTATTTTTGGATCAGTCCATATATCCCCACCATTATTTTTATTCTCTCTAAAGTCCAACTTCATCTTTTGACCTGGAAAAACCTTTATTTCATCCAATGATGATGCGTATTTAATAATATCTTTTTTTGTTTTCTCCACTTCTTCACTTGCCGTTTTCCAGCTGATATTTGCTTCTGTTAATTGAAACTCTAAAGATAACCCTTCAAAATATATATGAGCAGTTGGCACCCCTACATCATAATCTTCACCAATACAACCTGTTAATATGGAAATTAAAAATAACCCTATAAATAATTTGAACAATCCTTTCATATTCGACCTACCCTCCCTTTATCAATCGAAAGTATATATCATAAATTGTAACATATGGAACAATAGTTTAATAATACCTTGTGTTACCTTCATTAAGATTATTTCCTCACCCTACCATTCCAGCCAATTTTCTAACGATTGTTTACAATGCACTATTGATTGTGGAAGGCTATCACGCTCATTCAACCAATTATAGAAAGGTACAGGACGTTCTTTAGATGCAGTTTCTTCTATATATGATGATTTATCCGTTTTATTACTTAATCGCTCTACAGCTTTGTTATATGCTCCTGCGAATACGGCTCTTAATGTACTTGCGATTGTTAATGTACCGTTCGCAATATCACGGATAATGTTAGCTAAAACGTCTTTAGCGTTCACAAAATCACGTATATCGTTCATTTTTGTAGCCAGTATGCACTTATGCAGTTGGTCTTTTAAATCGTCTCGGATAGGCAATGAGTGCATGAAATCAAACAGCATAACCTGGTACTCGTTCATGTATTCTTTTTTCTTTTCAGCTTGCAAAGCTAATTCATTTTCAAGACTATGCAGCAATTGTTGCAGCTTTTAAATGACATGCTCCTGGATATTCCAAAGCATGACTAGCAAGTTCGAGAATTGAAGGAACTATTAGAGGATGAATTAATCACTCAAGAAGAATTTGACGCGAAGAAAAAGCAATTGTTAGGGATATAAAATAATGAGTGGATATAAAAGAAGAGGTGACGATTGGTGGATAATATGAATTATCTAACCTTACCGTTCAATGTATTCTTTGACTTAACGCTATTAAGTGAAGAGCTAACTTCTATAGTAGATAAATCTGATAAACAAGAAAAAGACCTAGGCAGCATAAAGCTTTCTAGGTCATTTAGGAGTTTTATGGTATTAATTAATAATTAAAAATCAGCAGTATAGCTTTCGTTTACTGACTGTGCAGAAGTTCCTTTGGCATTCCAATAGACTCTACTAGTAATTGTACCGTAAAGTTGTTTAGCATTCACTCCACCAATACCATGAGTTATTTTAAAGTCTCCTTGTGCATTAATATCATAACCTACTTTCTCAGCCTTATCATCTGTTACTTTACATGAAGCTGAAATATCAGTTACAAGACTACCTTTTGTACCAGAATTTGAACAAGAAGTGGCTTTTAATCCATAAGAACCCACTGAATAATATGTAACTAAACCTAATGCAGCATCGGGAAGTAGAAGATTTTCCACTTTATACACAATATTATATTGATAACTACCGAATTTTCTACTTATGTTAGGTATAAAAGCTCTAGACATAATATTATTAAAATTATCTTCAACTGAAATAATATCTGTTGAAGTCTCTACCTTAACAATACCACCACTTTTCGGTAATTCATGAATAACCTCTGAACTATAACCGTCTTGCTGAACATCTATTAATGTAGAATCTAAGTCTTTCAAATCTTCTTCTAATAAATCAATATATTGATTTATTACCTCTGGATTTGTATTTTCAATAATTTCTTTCTTTTCAGCATCTTGCAGTGAATCTACTTTGATAACTGAACCTTGAATCTCGCTCTTTAGCTCATCAATACTGTTAATTTCGTAATTAGACTCTGAAGCTAAAGCTGAATCACCTAGGCAGAATAAACCAACACTTAAAAAAATAGCAGGGCAAATCTTTTTCGTTTTAAACACGTTATTACCTCCAAAATTAATCAACATTTTCTCTTTTTAAATGATACCATAATTTCCATAATATATAATATCATCCATTATATTATAATGTCAATTCTATACATTAATGGTATAGTAAATGTATGATTTTATTAAAAGCGAGGTCCTTATCATGGGAATAGATATATTCACTCTTTTAGTGATATTTTTAACAGTAATCATATTGTTAGTCCTACCAGTTTCACTAGTTGTTATATTAGTTAAATATTTAAAGAAAAATAATTCTTTATTAGAAGAGTTATTGAAACAAAAGAAAAAGTCAGATTCTTAAAAAAAGCCCAGGCTCAAAAATTATTTGAGTACCTGGGCTTTAAATCATTCTGCTACTATATTTGTTACCTGAGCTAACTTGGCTGTTTTAATTTTACTAGCTCCACCTTGTGCTGCAGCCATTCCAGTAAATGTTCCCGTTTTAACACGCCACAACTTGCCGTCTGGTTCAATATAAGCTACCCAACCAAAACGATGTTTTAACACATCAAGTACATTTTCGGCTGCTTGTTGTGTGCCGTATGTTCCAGTAAGTACACGGTATTTATTATTGTCGATAGCCGGCTTTTGTTCCTGGGTATTACCACCTGCGCTTTTAACCATCGTAATAAATTGTGACCACGAAATTTTACCTTCTCGCATATTCCGAGGGCAATTTTTACCGCTAAAGTGGTTATGTTGAACAACGTTTTGGATAGGAATGTTTTCATCCTTCATAAGTTTAGCAACTAGCTCTGCGGTGTTTTGCATTGCCTTTTGATAGTTACCGTCACCGTTTACACAAACCTCTACTTGTATACCTTGATTATTACCTGTCGTGCTTCCTGCCGCCCAACACTTCCAAGCATGTTCAAAAGATTGCACAGCTTCTTTATCATCCACAGTATAATGCCACGATGCATCACGGCTATTGCCGTTGTATTGTAATCGTGCGTGCGCGTCTGCATCTGCCCCTGAACGTGTATTATCCGTTTCATGAACAACGATAAATTTTTTAGCGTTTCCTTTGCCATAAGAGACCCTATTCGCTTGCGCATCAGGAACTAACTTTTTACGAACTGTAATCATTATTGTCCACCGTCCTTTGGTTTGTTATAATCCATTGCTAGTTGGCTATCTGAAACGCCTTTTGTTGTCGGGTCGATGATAATACCAAGCAAACCTAAAATGCTTAGAACCGTTTCAGAAATGGCCGTAATTTGATCGTTGTATATTGTAATATCGACATTAAAAATGCCCGCTATTTGATTAGCGAGCACTAGTAGTAAAGCAATTAATGACACCCAAAACTGTTTGTGGCGTATACGGACTTTCCAATTAATTTTCATGTTGTACACTCTCCTCTTTATTCTTTTGAATACCAGCTACCTTTTCCAACACAACAATTCGGACTTCATGATTATTGATACGTTTTGCTGATTCTTTTGAAGTTTCGTCAACCTCGTTTAAATGTTGATTCAATCTTTCTATACCATTAGTTAAACTGAGTAGCGTTTTATTCAGATTGTTAGTAATACGCCAAATGAATAAAAGACCTGCAATTAATGCTGATACAATCGGCAACCAGTTATTAATTGTTTCCACCACTGTACTCACCTTCATTTCAAATATAAAAGCCCTCCACAGATGTGGAAGGCATAAAAATTTTTAAAAAATTTTTGATTTAAAGATTTTTTTTCATTTCTTCAAGATACTCAACTAATTTAGAGAATTGTTTTATTGTTGATTTAACTCCATTAATAGTTGGGATTTTATTAAACACTTCATCTGTAAGCGCTTGTGTGTTTTTTGTCGTTACTCTTTTTAAGACTTCTTCTTCCACCATCCCATTTAAGCGCTTGAAAATTTCAATTCTCCCATTTAACGTTTGAGTTTCCTCTAATAATTTATCTAATTCAACTTGTTTATCTTGAATAATACCTTGGAAATTTTCAATTTCAGCATCGATCATTTCAACAGTTAAAGTAAAATCCATACTTAAATCTCCTCCTTTTCATCTACTTCAATTCGACAAAAGGAAAGGATTTCCTTCTTAATTAGACAATAAAAATAACGCTAGGCTTATGCCTGCGTTTGATCTGATTGCTCTTCTTTTACATCTTCTATTTGTTCTCCACTAATGATTGGAAATAAACCTTCTACTACATGTTTAGATAATAAGATACCCCCAAAGTTAACAAATAGTATTTGCGGATTATTTAATAAGTCTACTAAATTATCCGTATCAATACTTGCGCCTGTTAAATTAAATATTTCACCTGTTCTTAATCTCAATTCGTAATTCAAATTATTTTTCTCCATTTCTTTTATTTGTTTACAATTTCTATCCAACCGTATTCGTAACCATTTTTACGAACATATAGTCTATTTGCTCCGTTATGGTCTAATCGTAAATCATAAGAGTTAGAGCCTATTGCATAACCATTCTGCATATTTAGATAACCCTCTGGAATCCTAACACCACCCATAGCAGATAAAATAATCTGGTCACTATAAGCTTTGATTTGCATAGCTCCTGCACCACCACCGAAGTTAATATTATAGTTACCTGTCCAACTTTGACCAATATTCAACGTATTACCTACCGTTATATTATCTGTAACTTGAATACTTGTAGCTCCTGAAATAGTACCGTTAACCATTACAGCGCCATTTAAATTTATTTTATCAGCACTAATAGAAACAGCATACGGATCTTGGTTAATCATAGATGTAATAGTACGTCCGTTATATTCATCTTTCTTGACAACTTCAAATCTAATTTGATTTTCTGTTTGCGTAATTTTCGAATTTGTTTCATTAAATCTACTATTTACTGTAAATTCAAAACCAGCAAGGTCTTGTCTCATTGTTGAAATTGCACGACCATTGTCATTAATACTAGTCCTAAACTCATTAGAAGTTTGTACAAACTCAGACGAGAGGTTGTCTACTTTATTTTCAATCCTAGTTGAAATCTGTTGAGATGTTATTTTAAACTCTGCTAAACTCTTGTTTGTTTCATCTACACTAAGTTTAATCTCTTTATCAGTTAGTTCTAACTTACTTATTGATTCCCCAATAGTTTCAACTTCCATAGTAATACGGTCATTTGTTTGCTCAAATTTTGAACGGGTAATTTTTTTGTTTTCATCAATCTCAACTTTTTGGGAAATTAGAATATCAGATGTTGAACGTGGAACACGATTACCTAATACAACTGAAATAGTAGTTAATCTGCCATTAACGAAGCCTTTATTTTGTGATAGGATCCGTGTTTGAAATTCCATTCCCATCGGCTCGTAAATAAGCCATATACGTTCACCCAGTTCTTTATTTGTTAGTTCAATTGAATCTAACTCAAATGTTACCTCTGGAAAATCTGTAAGCATACTTCTAATATGGTCTACTAATGCTTGGCCATTTGTAAATCTATCATCATGTACAGGATCTGCTTCACGCTTTCCGTACTTTTGAGCATAAGGCGATTCATATGATACGAATAATTGTCCACCAGATTCACTAGCTGCTCCATAACCTTCTATATATGTCTTTAAATTAGTTGTATCAACATTTTTGGATAATGCCTTTACATTGTATCCGTAACGATACTGAGCGTCATAATCGCCACCTACTTGTTTAGAAAAGTGAATACGATTATTGGGCATAATTACATACTCACATTCGTATACCTGACATAAAGCCTGAACCAATGCAATTATGTTGTTGTCACCAAAGTTTTCTATTAATCGATATTCATTTAGGTCGGTGTCAAATGTAAATCTCCATGCTGTACCACCTAAAACGAATGTCAAAAACTCGTTAAATTTACGTGTGCCACCATAGATCTCGTTTTTTCTAGTGTCGATTAAGTCGTAAAACGTGCTTATAGCAGTTACGCTTTTTGCGTGTCTATTTTCCTTCATTTGTTTAACTCTGAAATCATAGTCTTCCACAGTAACAACACTTTCTACTTGGAGCATGTGATATGCAGGATTATTATCAACATTAAAAGTATTAAAGGAGATTGTGAAATTCCCCTTGACCTCTTGCTCCATTTGAAAATTATTAAATTGTATCAGTGGTTCTGTCTGGTTCCCGTTTGTGATGATTAGCATTTTTATCACATCCTTTCAGGTAAAAGAAAAAGCATCCTCAAAAAGAGGACACTTCATTAAATATTTGATATTAAAACTTTCACGGCTTACTGAACAATATGGAACTAATCTATCTAATCTTTTACAACCACCTTCGATTAATAATAGATTTATTAATCCGGCCTACAATTTTTGAAAGTACATATGCAGATATTATTATCGTAATCAAATAATCTAAAATTCTAATCCACAAAACATCCGATACTTTAGGCATTCCATAAATAAATAAGAATTTACCTTCAATTAAATATAACTCATAAGATATAGTTCCGATAAAAGCTAATATCTTTGATTTACATTTAGTTATTATTAAAAAGGAGCATATACCGAAAGTCAAAAAAATACTACTTACTGACAAAACACCGTAAAACGTCAAGTCAAAAACCTTAAAAATATAATGTAAGAATAAACGAAAACTTATTACTGTTATTAAAATTAATATTATATTTTGGTACTTGATTTTCACACTGTATTTATTCATTATTGAGAATCCATACGCAACAACAATTCCAATAGGAAATGCAAAAGTGTAAAAATTCCAATCAAATATTACATTGAATGATGTAACATAGAATATTAGCGAAATTGATATAATAAGTAGAACTTTTAGTACATTTTTAATCGGAAGTATAAATACGACAAAGAATACTATATACCACATAAAAATATAAGTTATATACCACATTGTTGGATCTACCGGATAGTTAAAATTTAATCCGAATAGCACTTTTACTATCTGAATGGATCCATATTCTACATTAAAGATTATCTTATCTACAATAATCCAAATAAGTGTAATGATTATATAAGGAATAACAACCTTAGAAAATCTCTTACTTAAGAAGTTGAAATGGATACCATTTTTCAAATAAGATTGTGTTAAACCGTAGCCAGACAATATTAAAAAAATAGTTACTCCCCAAACACCTGCATAATCAAATTTATCAGATGGCATGTTTATTATATCTAATAAACATAAGTGCCCGAAAATCACAAAAATTATTCCAATACCTTTCAGTTGATCAGTAATACTTTTATTCAATTCATATTGCATACATTTTCCCTCACTGTTATTTATTTCATTCCTATAAAGATTAGAGGTATTATTGTATTTTTACAATACTATATTTCTTACTTTTTTAATTTATTGGATTCAATTATGGATAAGCAGTAAACATTACAAATGGTCTGGAAGTAACTTCAGTAAATTTCAAAGTAAATCCATCCTGATTCATAGCCACCAGTACACATTCACAAACAATAGCGCCATTTGAATCTTTCAATGTTATCGCTTTACCATCTGATGTTGATGCTGTAGAAATAGTCCCACTCTGTACACTATAATGGCTAATAGACTTTTTCTCTGTTATCTTTGAAACACAACGCTGTATTGAACTTACACTAGCTAAAACAACATCAAACTCTAATAATCTTGGCTTAAATCCAACTCCAGTAATAGAAAAATCACCTTTAACGGAAGGTGTTTGAAATTCTTCTATTATAGGATTAGCTGAAGCATGACCGTTGTTATTCAATGTATAACTGTTAGCACCAAACTTTCCAGATTGAATAAATATAGCATTTATTTTATTACTGTTGAGATCATTATCTGTAATAGCTACATTGGTAACAGCTGCCCCATCGTTACCAATGGTTATTCCATAAACTTGTGTTTTTGTATTTTGAGTGTCTCTTATTATAATTTCTGGATATTTTTACGTGGTCAGGTTGATTTGGTATCATTTGGGTAGTAATAATACCAATCCCACAAGCCGTTGTAAAATGTTTGTTGTCTTGACCATTGTTTTCAACAATATTATCACTAACTATTACATCTTGAGTATCAGTTAATGAAATTCCATCAGATTGACAATTCATAATCGTATTTCCAATGACTTGAACTTGTTTCGCGCCACACTCTATTCCTGATGCAGATATATTCTTTTTTGTTGACCCGTAGATATAGTTATTAATATATCTAATTTTAGAAGCTGTGTTATTAGTGAAAATTGCGCTTTCTTTACAACTAATAAACTTACTATCCGATATCACTCCCTCTTCAACATGGAAATAAACACCACTCCAATTAAGATGTTCAAATTTACATTTATGGATAGTGATATTTTTAGAAATCGAGTTATCTACAGCTGAAGACACCCACAAAGCTGGCCCACCTTCTGAAGTAACTTCTAATTTCCCTGTATTAGTAAAATAACAATCGGTAATTTCAGAAAGATAGCATCCAGCTAAAGCAATCCCCATGTACAAAATATTTTTAAACTTACATCTTTTTATGTTGAAGTTTGAAACTTTAATTATAGACACAAACTCTGATGTTGTCCTAGGGATATTACTGCCTTCAAATGTTATACCCTCGATATATATATCTTTGTCATTATAGGTGTTTAGGTCTCCTGAATGTATACGGTTTGTTAATAATGGTTTATTCCCAGCTAATAAAGGTCCAGCTTTAAAAATCGCAGTATCTCCTACAATCCTTGTATTACTAGGAACAACAATTGTACTGTTAAATAGATAGGTTCCGCTTGGAAAACGCAATTCCTTACCTACATTATCCAGAATAAAAGCATTTACTGCTTCAGTATCATCTGTGACACCGTCTGCTATAATATTTGTCCCTATTCTCAACGCGTTTACTGCAGTATTCATTAGTTCATTTTCTATACTTTCGAGATCTGTTTGATTCGCTTTCTGCGCCAAATTTTCAGTAACTATCTGCTGATTTTTCGTGACTGTTTGCTCTAAATTTGTCACAGTCTGAGTGATTTCTGTTAGATCAGCATCCTGACCTGGTGGACCTTGCTCGCCTTGTGGACCTTGAATGGTTCCGATATTCTCCCACTCAGTACCAATCCATACGTATAAATTCCCCTTAATTAAATAGCCATCTCCTAGTTCACCAGTTAAAGGCAGTTCACTTTCGTCTGCAAGTGAACCTAATATTTTGGTAGCTGCACCTTGTTCACCCTTATCACCTTTTGCTCCTTTTTCAGCAAATATCGACCAATAAGCATTGGATTGAGTAGGCAAAGTAGGAGGTGTTTTTCCAAGGCTGTCCTGTAAGGCAATAAAGGTAGAGCCATTAAGAGTAGCCATATTGTTTTTATAATACTGTGTTGTATCATTCCAAGTGCCGCAGTGCTTCATATTGTTAATAAGCGATTGCATTGTAGTAATAGCTGTTTGTGCTTGTGTTGTCGCATCCAAAGCACCTTGTTTAGCAGCATTAGCATCTGATGTAGCAGTGTTCGCGCTTGAGATAGCGTTATTTACTTCTACAAGCGTCTGTGACACTGTATCAAGCGCTGTTTGCAGTGCTGCGTTATTCGCTTCTATCGCTTCCTGAGTTGCAGTATTGTTTACTTCAATAGCCTCTTGCACAGCTACATTAGCATTTTCTACAGTTTCATTTAAACGCCGAATCAATTCTTCTAGTTCTTCTCCGCCTGCTAATACATTGATTTGCATTTGAAGATGGGTATACCCTGACATAATCTTTTGCCAGTTTTCATTGATTTTTATTCGTTCTTCCCGAGTAATAGGATTTTCAGTACTATTTAAAATAACTGTCAAATTGTATTCTCCTTTCTATAAATATAAGAATCTAAAATCAAAATTAATGGACGAATGTAATTGGACGCAGTGGTGCATTAAAAGCGATGTTTGTTCGTACTAAGGTGAAAATTACGTGCAAAAAAACTGAAGCAATATAACGACTAACTTTTCCAAACTTCCATCGTACATCAAATCGTGCATGACACAATTTACGTAGTTCTCTCAATTCAGCGTTTGCCATTGTGCCAAGTGGTGTTTTACCTCGCCCATGTGTACCTACCCTAGCATCACATGGCCTACATACATATAAGTTGGTACGATAATTCGTGCCATAAAAATCCTTTGAACTGATAAACTCAGCTTGAGTTTGGCAATATGGACAAATCATTTAGTACGTGGAGCTCTCGGTGCTCTTGGTGCACCTGGTTTTGCTGTACGTGGCGCTTTTACTAAACACATTAATACCTATAACCGTTATTCTAATTCTTCTGAACGTGTTAAAGAATATTTCAAAGATAAACCTATTCAAAAAATAACTCGAGCAGATTATCAATTGTTTTTAAATGAATATGGAAAAGGTAAATCAAAGGAGACTGTTAGGAAGCTTAATACACACATAAGAGCTTGTGTAAGAGATGCAATTGATGAAGGATATATAACGATAGACTTCACTCGCAAAGTGGAATTAAACGCTACACATAATGCTAAGAAGAGTGAAGATAAGCACTTGAATTATAATGAAAGTGTTAAATTATATAATGAATTATTTAAACGGTTGTCACCTTCTACAAGTACCTATCATTTAATTTTATTAGGACTAGTATCAGGTCTTCGGTTTGGTGAATTAACTGGACTAACTATAGATTGTTTCGATTTTAAAAAGAACCAAATTAAAGTTTATAGAGCGTGGGACTACAAAAGAGGAACTGGATTCGGGCCATTAAAGAATGAACAATCAGAAAGAAAAATTTCTATAGATGAATCAATTTCATAAATCATATTTTCCAAGAGCTTAGACTACTCCTATTAAGAAAACTTACGTTTTTTAAAATTATGCTGCTTGAGTTTGTGATT